>NZAJ01000037.1 GCA_002687495.1 Micavibrio sp.
AGAGCGCGTAACGCAAGCCGATGCTTTTGTACTCATCGCGCCTGAATGGGGCGGTATGGTGCCTGCGATGCTAAAGAACTTCCTTCTTTATATCGGAACGAAAGAAGCCGGGCACAAGCCAGCTCTTATCGTCGGCGTATCAAGCGGGCGTGGCGGTAAATACCCAATGTCAGAGCTTCGTATTTCTGGTTATAAGAACTCTCGCCTAGTACATATTCCTGATCATCTTATCGTGCAGAATTGCGAAAATGTCATGAATGATGCTGATATCAATAGTGGCGATGAGGGCGATCAAGAAATTAAAAAGCGTGCAGATCATTCTCTATATGTTTTAAGTGCATATGCAAAAGCACTCAAAACGATGCGCGATTCTGTCGAAGGTCTTTTCAATCCAAAATTCCCATTCGGTATGTAAGGCTGGCGCTTTTAAGCGAAATTTCCTTTTTTCGCGCAGCTAAGCCATAATAGAGCCATGAAGTTTGTTTTAACACCAGAGCTCATATTGCAAGCCTATAGGCAGGGACTTTTTCCAATGGCTTATAGCGCTGAGAGTAAGCATATCCAATGGGTATGCCCCGAAGAGCGAGGCCAGCTGTCGATTGAAGAGATTCATATCCCTAAAAGCTTGCGCAAGATCATTCGCAAAAACCTCAAAAGCTATAAACCAGCGTATGAAATTCGTATTAATACCGCTTTCAAGGATGTGATATTGGCTTGCGGTGAAGCAACCGATGAGCGCCCACAAACATGGATTAATGACGAGATTATAGATCTATATTGCGCGCTGCATGAGCAAGGCCATGCCCATAGTGTTGAATATTGGCATAAAGCCGATAATAACCAGGAGCCTGCACTTATGGGCGGTCTATACGGCCTTGCAATTGGTGGGGCATTTTTTGGTGAAAGTATGTATTCGCGTTATCCAAATGCCAGCAAAATTGCGCTTATTCACCTTGTCGCGCGCCTATATAAATTAGGCTATAGCGTTCTTGATACACAATTTATAAATGATCATCTCTTGCAATTCGGCGTTTATGAGCTTGGCCATGATGACTATATGAAGCGCCTGCATAAAGCCTTGCAGCTTAAAGCGCAGCCATTTGCGAGTTTGAGCTCTATAAAAGAGGAGAATAAAATCATACAAGATTATCTGGCAATGAGAAAAGAACAGGCTCTTCCTTAAGGCTTATTAATCGTTCTGCTGTGCGCCTTCTTCTGCTGATTGATCTGTTGCTGGCTCAGAATTGACAGGAGTGGCTGTAGAGCTCGCTGCATCACTTTGCGGCTGTTCAGGGGCTTGTTCTTCTTTGATTACGCCCTCACCCTCTCTAATCTCATCAGTGCTATCTTCGCTTGTGGTGTCGTTTGTCTCTTCTGGTGCGCTCGCTTTTTCAAGACAATCTAAAACCCAAACATCATAGATCGGGTGATCCATAGAGGAAAGCCCTGGGCTTGAAGCAAACATCCAGCCACTAAAAATCCATTGAGCATTTTGTTCAAGTTCGCCGCTTTCCTCATTGTGAAGCGTTGGGATCTCCCATACTTGAAGGAACGAAGCAGCTTCAGGCTTTTCCATTTCTGGCGTTTTGCGGCAAGATTGCACTTTTAGATAAATCTCACCGAATTTAATCGTGCTGCCGACATCCGCATCTAATGTCATTGTACGCGCTGTGGTCTTGTCGAGTAATCTGAGTTTAACAGCCGGAAAATCAATATTGGCTTCCTGCGCCTGCACGCTTGCAAAAGGCCAGGCTATAGAAATGAGCAGGCTTGTCGCCGCGAGTGTAAGGGCAGGGCGTTTAATCTTACTGATCGCTTGTCTCATCATCTTTATCATCTTTTTGCATGCTAAAGATAAATTGACCAAGCAGCTGCTCAAGATTTTGTGGTGCTTGTGTATATTCAATGCGATCACCATCTTCTAAGAAATCTTCTTCTGCGCCAGGCTCTAAAAGAAGATATTTACCACCAAGAAGACTTTCGCTGCTGATAAGAGCGGCTGTGTCTAAGGGAAGTTTATATTGAGAATCGATGTTAAGATAAACTTTTGCTAAATAGCTCTCTTGGTCAAGATCAACAGCACTAACTGTTCCAATTTTAACGCCGCTTATCTGGACTTCATCACCAGCCTGTAACCCGCCAATTCCAGAGAAATACGCGACAACTTGATAGCCATCTTTACCTTTTGAAAGATCTGCAGTCTTGTAACCATAAGTGAAAAAGAACGCAGCGACAGCAATGACGACAGCACCAAGAAAAGTCTCAAATAAATTACGCTTCATATATATTAACCCTGAAAATAAATTGGCTTGTTGTTTTGTTGGAATGCTTACTCTGGTGGGCTCCATGCCTCATAGTCACCAGTCGCTTTATCTCTTTGACCTCCAGAGAGAAGATGCCCTGGCGGTCTGTAAGCTTGCGTTGTCCCAGTCAAATTAGGCTGGTGAGGCTTTTGCCATGTACGGCGGTATGAGCTTGTTTCTTCTGATGGTACAGCATCAGTTTGATGATGCAACCAACCATGCCATTCTGGTGGAACACTTGAAGCTTCCGGTGCGCCAGCATACATAACCCAGCGGCGCTCACGCTTATAGCCTGGTCTAGGCTTTGTGCTTCTGTAATATTTATTCCCATCCTCATCTTTGCCGACAAATTGTCCGCGTGATGTTGTGAAGAGTGAAATATGTGCAGGTGATAAAACACCCAATAAGCTTAAAAGTTTCATCGGTAATCCATGTCTTTTAATCGTCTTTTAATCAAGAGCAAATCAAGGAATTAATTATTTCCTTTACAATAGCCCTTTACAAGGTCTAAGTCTCTTTTATTATCATGAAAAATCAAAAAGCACACCCCCTATAGAGAGTTTTTAAGATGAGCATTGCAGAAAAACTAACATCCCTTGGATATGAGCTTCCTCAAGTTGCAGCCCCAGCTGCCAATTATGTTCCATATATCGTGAGCGGTAAGCATATCTTTATCGCGGGGCAAATTCCTTTTCTAAATGGTCAGGTTATGCATACAGGCCGCCTCGGTGAGGATTTATCAATAGAGCAAGGGATGGAAGCGGCGCGTGCATGTGCGCTTAATATTCTAGCGCAAGCCATAGCTGCAGTAGAGGGTGATGAAAGCCGTATAAAACAGCTTGTACGTTTGGGCGGCTTTGTGAATTGTACGGCAGATTTTTATGATCATCCAAAAGTCATTAACGGCGCTTCTGATTTGATGGTTGAAGTATTGGGTGATGCTGGCAAGCATGCGCGTGCAGCTGTTGGCGCGCCAAGCCTGCCTTTAAAGGTTGCTGTTGAGATTGATGCTATTTTTGAAATTGCTTAAAGCGCGCATATACTGATCAGGGTTGCATAGCGCGTAAGCTAGTCTTTGTTGAAAAGCGTTAAAGCTTGATCCTTGCAAAGCTGTTTAAACTCGGCTTGTTCTGTTTGCTTGAGCGCAATGCCTGTATCTTCTGGACTAACCCCATAATACACAGAGCGCACCCCGACACTTTCAATAAGCGCTGCCCCGATTTTTGTCGGATAGCTAGAGCAATATACAATACAATCACTTAAATCACTACGGCCAAGCTTTTCAGCCACTTGGCGTATGGCCATCACTTCAGCATGCGCTACAGGATCATAGCGGGCAGCATGGCGATTTGTTCCTCTGCCAAGGATCTTGCCCCCTTGATCTGTCACAATCGCTGCATAGGGGCCGCCTTTATTATCGCGGACATTGGCGCTTGCCATCTCGATAACTTTTTCCATGATTTCTTCGGGCTTAAAGCTCGTTTCATGCCCTTCAACGCCCATAGGCTCAGGGTTAATGCCATTACGTTTGAGAATATGTTGAATGGTTTTGATAAGGCGCGCTGGATCAACTGGTTTTTGCATCAGCATCGCCACATTTAATGAATTGGCATAGGTTAAAAGATCTGCTGATTCATCTGCGGTGACTAAGACAATAGGGATTTTAAGGCCTTCAGCCATAATGTGCTTTGCAAATTCAAGCCCACCTGCCGGCGACATATTCACATCAACAAGCGCAAGGTCAATTTCATGCTCATCAACGACATCAGCCGCGCTTTGCCCGTCAATCGCTTCAAACGTCCTGTAGCCGTGCGTTTCAACAATACTTTTTAGTAATTGTCGACTGATATCATTATCTTCAGCAATTAAAATCGAAATAAATGGCTTATTTTTCATCATTATAATTTATCACTATTCATCTTCATGTTAAAATCAATAAAATGAAAAAAGACTTAACATATACACAAAATGGCAGTGCCATCTTCATCATTCTGATTGCGATCGCTTTGTTCGCAGCATTAAGCTTTGTGGTCGGCGGCATGCTCCGTGGCGGCGGTGCTGATGTCGGTGCAAGTGAAAAGCGTACGATGATGATAGGGGAGATGCTCGATTATTCTCGTAAAATGAAGTTGGCGATCCAGCAAATGCGTATTGCTAATGATTGTGATGATGATGAAATCAGCTTCTCTCAAGCAAGTGGCGACGCTTATGAATATAGCTCACCTCTGGATGATAGCTGTAAAGTCTTTGAAATCGCAGGCGGTAATATGTCGTCCTTCGCAATTGATTCTAGTTTGCTTGTCGATTCTTCAGGCCTATCGAAAACGACTGGTTATGGCGAGATGCATTTTACCGGTGAAGCCGATATTGATACAGTTGGTTCTAGCTGTGGCGGCGGAGGATCATCTTCTTGCCGAGACTTGCTTCTTCTTGTTCCTTACCTCAAAAAAGATGTTTGTGATGAGATCAATACAAAGCTTTCAATTGATAACTATGCCAGCATTGATATTGACGGCCATGACTACGCTGATTCTGATAAGTTCACCGGAACTTACGGCTCGTCCACAGGCGCCTCTATTGGTGATGGTACAAGCTATTTAGATGGCAAGACAGTCGGCTGTTTCTCAGAAACAGATCACCCATCATATACATTTTTCCAAGTTCTAATCGCTCGATAAAAATGCCAATCCAAAGCGGAGTGTGAGAAGGGAGGCGGTGCTGATTTATTCCGCATCCTCATGATCTGGCTCATCATCGCCTTTATATTCGATCGCTTTAGGCAAAGCCTTGTAATCAAAGACCAGCTCCCCATCTTGGAAATCAACCAAGACAAGGCCGCCATTTTCCAACGCACCAAACAGAATTTCTTCTGCTAAAGGTCGTTTGAGTTTTTCTTGAATAACGCGTGAGAGTGGACGAGCACCCATCGCAGGATCATAGCCTTGCTCTGCAAGCCACTTACGCGCTTCATCGCTCAAATCAATCTCGACATTGCGATTAGCAAGCTGTGCCTCTAGCTGGATTACAAATTTATCGACAACCTTCTCAACAGTTTCTGGTCTTAGATTTTGGAATGGCACTATCGCATCTAAACGGTTTCTAAATTCCGGCGAGAAGGTACGCGTAATCGCCTCATTATCCGCATAGCCAGCACCATCGTCACCCAATGAGCGGTTAAAACCAACAGGCGTTTTCGCAATTTCTGAAGCGCCGGCATTTGTGGTCATGATCAAGACAACATTGCGGAAATCAATGGTCTTGCCATTATTATCCGTCAGCTTACCGTAATCCATAACCTGCAAAAGAATGTTAAATAGATCAGGATGCGCCTTTTCAATCTCATCTAAAAGAAGCACGCAATGCGGGTTTTGATCAATCTTATCGGTCATTAAGCCGCCTTGCTCAAACCCGACATAGCCTGGCGGACTACCGATCAGACGGCTCACAGAATGGCGCTCCATATATTCACTCATATCAAAGCGAATAAGCTCAATGCCCATAGTCTTAGCAAGCTGTTTAGAAACTTCGGTTTTACCAACACCCGTTGGCCCAGCAAATAAATACGAGCCGATAGGCTTCTCATCATCGCGTAAGCCTGCACGCGACATTTTCACGGAATCGACCAAAATATCAATCGCAGCATCTTGATCATAAACCATCGTTTTGAGATCACGTTCTAAATTCATGAGCGCATCTTTATCGCTCTGTGTCATCGTTGCAGTTGGTATTTTCGCAATCGCAGACACAACACCTTCAATATCAGCCTTTTCAATCAGCTTCTTGCGCTGTTCTTCAGGCACAAGCATTTGCGCCGCACCAACCTCATCGATAATATCAATCGCTTTATCTGGAAGCTTGCGATCGCCCATATATTTATCAGAGAGCTTCACTGCCGCTTGGATCGCCTCATCTGTATATTCTACGCCATGATGTTTCTCGTAATAAGGCTTGAGCCCCATTAGGATCTTGATCGCATCTTCAACAGAAGGCTCATAGACATCAATTTTTTGGAAACGGCGTACAAGCGCGCGATCTTTTTCAAAATGATTGCGATATTCTTTATAAGTGGTCGAGCCTATACATTTCAAAGAGCCATTAGAAAGCGCTGGCTTTAGAAGGTTGGAGGCATCCATAGCGCCGCCGCTCGTCGCGCCTGCACCGATGATGGTGTGAATTTCGTCAATAAACAGCACCGCGCCATCAAGCTCTTCGAGCTCTTTTAATACCATTTTCAAGCGCTCTTCAAAATCCCCGCGATAACGCGTACCCGCCAAAAGGGCCCCCATATCAAGGCTATAGATCGTGGTTTCTTTTAAAACCTCAGGCACTTCACCTTCGACAATTTTCTTCGCTAAGCCTTCAGCAATTGCAGTTTTACCAACGCCCGGATCACCCACATAAAGCGGGTTGTTCTTAGAGCGGCGGCAAAGAATTTGTATCGTGCGCTCTACCTCTTTATCGCGGCCAACCAGTAAATCAATCTTACCTTCATTGGCCTTATCGTTAAGGTTCACGCAATAAGCATCCAGCGCTTCGCCGGATTTCACTTCTTTATCTGTGTAATCTTCCGTGCCGCGCGGTGTGCGGTTCGCATCGCCTTCCGTAGGCACTTTCGCTATGCCATGCGAGATATAATTCACCGCATCAAAACGCGTCATATCTTGCTCTTGCAAGAAATAAACAGCATGGCTTTCACGCTCTGAAAACATCGCGACTAAAACATTCGCGCCCGTTACTTCTTCACGGCCAGAGGACTGCACGTGAATAGCTGCGCGCTGTAGAACACGTTGAAACGCTGTCGTTGGCTTGGCTTCTTCGCTTTCAAGATTCACTAAATAGGTCAACTCATTCTCTATATAGGTGGTGAGCTGATCTCTTAAATCAGGCAAAGAAATGCCGCATGATCTTAAAACAGCCATGGCGTCTTGATCATCTGTGAGCGCTAAAAGCAAATGCTCAAGCGTTGCATATTCGTGATGAAATTCACCCGCCGCAGCTAGGGCTTTATGAAGAGTTTGTTCAAGGTTTTTGGATAACATATCGTTGCCACACTTTTATAAATATCATGCTTTAAGTCTTTCTATCATCATATCACAGAAGCCCGTGTGGATAAAAAGATTTTGCACGCGCATACGATATGCTTAGAGCCAAATCTTTAATGATGGTGCTTCATGCTGCCACCCATATTCATATGGTGCATCATGCCATCCATTCCATGGATCATATCTGGCGTAATCTTAACAGCATCTGCATCACCTTTATATTGCTTGATGATGTTATGCATGAGAGCAATCTCTTGCTTTTGATCACGCAAGATATCAAGGCACATCTGTCTCAAATATCCATTATTCGCATCTGGATTATCAAGATAATCCTGCGCCATAATGAGCGCGCCTTCATGATGAACAATCATCGCTTTAGCAAAGCGCACATCTTCTTCTGAAATATGATCATTATAATAAAAGATAGATTGAATTGGCGGCATGGGAAGGCGAATAAATTCGTTCTTTTGCGCGAGCCCCTGATCTGCAACTTTTTTGAAATAGGCATCTTTGGAATATTTAAGCATTTGCATGTAATGCTCGATTTTATCCAGCATAGAAATCTCAAAACTCTGATTATGTTTGATGCCTCTGGCAAGCGCCGCTAAACGAACGCTAGTACCTTTTTTATCTTTAAAATAATCATTAACCATGCTCAAAGCTCCGGCATGGTGAGGGCGCATACCAATGATAAAATCAAGATCAGCTTTTTTGTTAGCTTCACTAAATTGCGGCACATACCAAGCTGTAGAGGCTAAGGGTTTTTCATGAGTGTAATCTGGCTCAATCACAGACTGCGCCTGCGCGCTCGTCACCGCTGCTGTCATGCTTAAAAATGAGAGCGTAAAAATCAGTTTTGTTTTTGAAAATGCCATGAACTTATCCCTTATTGTGTGTAAAAAATGCCTACTAAGCACAAGCAATAAATATAAGGGATGCACCGTGTTTTTCAAGTCACTCTCTTGTGCTTAATGCGCTTTATCAAATAAATGCATCAGCTTATAAGCGATTCCATAGCTCGCTGGTATAGAAACGATCGCACCAAGTATGGCAGCATAAGTTATATATTCCATTTCACTTTGCGCCAGCTGAGGCATCAAAACGACGCCCATAACAAATACGCCCATGAAAAATGGTGCGGCCATAATCCAGATGATTGCTGTAACTTTTCCCATGATAAACCTCGTAAAATTTCGATCTTTATATTTATTATTTTACAGGTCTGCTCGGTGTTTGAAATTGTCCAAAGTCAAAAGCGTTTATAGTTTATGATTCATCTATCGGGTCAGCGCATTCCCACATGATTTCATTATCATTGAGGTGATCGATCACCTCGCTCAGCTCCGTATCGGCGGGAACGCTAATCGCATAGTAAGATGCATCTGCACCTTCATAGGCGCAAGCCATAGCATCAAGGTAGCTTAAGATTGTCTCGGAGGTACCGTTATGCACTTCTTCAGCATCGAAAATAATGCGCAAAGTTCTGTTGCCCGATTTTGCCTCTATTACACTAAAGCTAAGGCTGCCATCAGCATTGCTTTCGGCTTTTATGACATCGCCATAGGAAACCCCATATGCGTAATAAGGTGTGTTATCCAACTTGTAAAAGCCATCGCCGTGCTCAACCGCCCACATGGTTTCATTGCCAGCGCTGCCATCTTCATTCTCTATTGCGAATGAAATTTGCACATGTTTTACGTTTGAGTCTTGGTTGATATCGGTACTCATAATATAGCCTGATTCTAGTTTGTTTATGTGTTACTCACGTTCCATCGTGCATTGCAAAGGCTGCTCATTGGCGCGAGAAAAATCCATGACTTGCGCAACTTTTGTCTCAGCCACTTCGCGTGTGAAAACACCGCATATGCCAACGCCGCGTCTATGGACATGCAGCATGATGTCAGTCGCTTCTTGATGGCTCTTGGAAAAGAATTTTTCAACCACATGCACGACAAATTCCATCGGTGTGTAATCATCATTAAGAAGCATGACTTTGTACATCGAAGGCTTTTTAGTTTTAGGTCTGGTCTTGAGCATCAGTCCAGTTTCTTCGTGCTCTTCTTCAAAGCCGTCATCATCGCTATTGCTATATGGATCATCGCCATCATCATGCGCATTAATCTCACAGCAATGCATACGCGCTTCGAGATGCGCGCAATGATTTAAAAACCAAAGATGTGATGTGTTATCAATGTCTAGCAACGCTCATATCCGTGTTTGATTAAAATTAAAGCCATGTCTTACAATATATAACGCTATTATATCAATAATAAAGAAACGCGCAAAAAGAAAACAGCTCTCAAGTAACGCAGTGGTAGAGCGTAAAAAAACTA
>NZAJ01000038.1 GCA_002687495.1 Micavibrio sp.
AGATGCGGCGAGCGGTGCGATTACCTTGGCTCAATCTCTGGACTTTGAGAGTGCGCCCACACATGATTTAACAATCCGTGTTTCTGATGGCACGACCTATGTAGAGACCAGCTTTAGCGTTGATGTTGAAGAGGTGATAGTTGCTGAGCCAACGCCAGTTGGCAATCAAAATGTAATTGTTATTATCGATACTGGTAATTTTGAAGATTCTCCTGAATATATTCAGCTGGCAGAACAATATGATATACGCGATGATGATCCAGATGCTTATAGTAGCTATGGGCACGGTAAAGCAGTAGAGAAATCCGTTTATGATATTGTTGGTGACGATACAGATACGCAGATTATCCATTTGAAAATAGCTGCTGATAATACATCTGCTGCAAATGTCTATGTAATTGAGGATGCGTTCCAATATGTTCTCGATAACTTAGTTGATGCTTATGATGTTGTCGCTGTAAATCTTAGTTATGAGATAGGATTTGTGAGTAATGATTCTATAGGTCCATTCGGAAACTACTTTCAACAGCTAGAAAATAACGGCACGATGGTCTCTATTATTGCTGGTAATACCGGACAGCATGGTACGAGTTGGTATGCAAACTCTAACTTTGATAATGTTCTCACGATTTCTGCTACAGATGTCGATGGCCAGCACGCTAATTATAGTAATGAGGGTGATTTTACCGACTATTATGCTGTTGGTACGACGTATTGGCATGATAACGGTAGCTATGATGAGATTATGGGTACCTCTTTTGCCGCACCACGTGTAGCAGGGATGGTTGCACAGATTCAGGAGATGGCAGAAGAAATGTTCTCACGCTTATTAAGTGTGGATGAGGTTCTGGATGTGCTAGATGCAGTGACTGATACGATAACTGGCTATTTCACTGGTGTAGAAAAGAATATGCTCACATATGATGGGGTGATGAAAGCCTTCTCAAATGTCTTTGATGTGGCTGTTGAAATTGATAGTACTGCAGATCTTAAGCTTATCTATTATAACGGTGAATATAGTATAGAAAATAACTCTGGCTCATTTAGTCTTGATCTCGTAAAAGATGCGGCTACTCTCAATGAAAATATGACAGGCGACTGGGATCCGTTCCAGATTGAAGCTAACGCCGACGGTGGTTATACGCTGGTTCTAAGGCAGGAGTTTGGAGATACAGAATATATCCAGTGGGACTTTAATGCTAGCGGTGAGTTCATATCCGAAACAATCTTAACCGATGCAGCCTTGCCTGATCTTGAATTGATCGTAGGTTATGATTTGAATGATGATTTGACTATAGGAGGGGGTGCGGATGCAGGCGCAGCAATGGCTGCTAGCTCTGACGAAATGCTATATGAAGGCGAGGATATAATATTTCTTGATGGTGGTGAAGATTTTGCTACTGCAGGAAGTGTGGGTGGATATCAAGAGGCAGAGTCCAAAGAAGATGGCTCAGTGATTGAGATAGATGATATTATTGGCGATACCTTGAGTGCAGAGGAGGAGGCTATTTTCTCATTCATTGAAGATAAGACAAATAATGAAACGGATATAGCTGCTGATACAGATACAAGCAATGAAAGTTTAACAGGGTTTGAGATTAATGCCGGCATCGCAGAGGCACCAAGCTTTATATTTGATATACTTGATACATCTACATCAGTTGGTACCGATATTCCGATTTAAAGAGTGTCTTTTTATAAGGTGAAATAAAAGGCTAGAGAATTTTCTAGCCTTTTTCATTTGTGAGAGAGTGCCGTTAGGCGCACTTTAGGATGGGGCAGGAGCGTACGCTGTTTGTAGATCACTAAACAGGGTCTTCATGGTGTCGAAATTGGTGCTGACTTGATCTATTAATGTTGGGATATATGAAACTCCCAAAGTTTTGGCGTCAAGTGCGGCTTTACCGAAGGTGTATACAAGTGTAGATACACCTGCCGCTAATGGTACTTTACCAATGACTTTTCCTACAAATTTGGCTGTACCCATTACGGCCGAAAATGCACTTTTTAATGTTTCAACTCCACCAGCCATAAATAGCCTCCATAAACCGTTATATTTTTTGTGTTTTTGATTATGCAAATCTTAACAAAAAATGAGGGTAAAAGCAAAGTTTATGCCTAAGCTATTGTTTTTATGTGTTATTCGGCAGCAACGGCTTTGCTCTTTTTGTGTAAAAGAGGCTCTAGAAATGCGCCGGTATAAGAGTCTTTGATTTTGCAAATATCTTCAGGCGTACCGCTAGCAATAACTTGCCCGCCTTTATGGCCGCCTTCTGGGCCAATATCAATGATGTAATCGGCTGTTTTAATAACATCTAGATTATGTTCGATCACAACAACCGTATTACCTTGCTCAACAAGGCGGTGAAGAACTTCGAGCAGCTTTCTTACATCTTCAAAATGCAGACCCGTTGTTGGCTCATCGAGGATATAGAGCGTTTTACCCGTTGAGCGCTTTGATAGCTCTTTGGAGAGCTTTACGCGCTGTGCTTCGCCGCCTGATAGGGTGTTGGCTTGCTGTCCAACTTTAATATATGTCAGGCCAACGCTTTTAAGCGTTTCCATCTTATCCCGAATGGGCGGCACCGCCTTAAAGAAGTCAGCCGCTTCTTCAACGGTCATGTCTAAAACATCGGCGATCGATTTACCTTTATATTTAACTTCCAAAGTTTCACGGTTATAGCGCTGGCCGTGGCATTGCTCGCACTCAACATAAACATCGGGCAAAAAGTGCATTTCAATCTTGATAACGCCATCGCCTTGGCAGGCTTCGCAGCGACCGCCCTTAACGTTAAAGGAAAAACGTCCTGGCTTATAGCCACGCGCTTTTGCTTCCGGCAATCCGGCAAACCAATCACGAATAGGTGAAAACGCGCCAGTATATGTTGCAGGGTTAGAGCGCGGTGTTCGCCCGATCGGGCTTTGATCGATATCAATCACCTTATCTACAAACTCTAGGCCTTTAATCCCGTCATGGGGCAGGGGCACTTCTTGCGATTTCATCAGCGTGCGTGACGCGGCGCGGTAAAGCGTGTCAATCGTAAAGGTTGATTTGCCAGAACCGGAAACGCCAGTAACGCAAGTGAAAGTGCCAAGTGGTATCGAGGCGCTTACATTTTTGAGGTTGTTTCCTCGCGCATTGATCACTTCTATTTGTTGCTTCTTTTTCCCTGAGCGGCGTTTTGCGGGAACGGTGATTTTCTTGCGGCCATTCATATAATCAGCGGTCAGGCTGTTTTTGCATTTAAAGACATCATCTGGTGTGCCTTGTGCAACAACATTGCCGCCATGAACGCCAGCGCCAGGCCCCATATCGATTAAATGGTCGGCAGCGCGGATGGCATCTTCATCATGTTCAACAACAATGACCGTATTTCCAAGATCACGTAAACGTTTAAGCGTTTCCAATAACCTATTGTTATCTCTTTGATGTAGGCCGATCGATGGCTCGTCGAGAACATAAAGAACCCCAGTTAATCCAGAGCCGATTTGTGAGGCTAAGCGGATGCGTTGAGACTCCCCACCAGAGAGCGTGCCTGAGCCTCGTGATAAATTGAGATAATCAAGACCAACATTAAGCAGAAATGTAAGGCGCTCATTAATTTCTTTTAAAATCGGAGAGGCGATTTCTTTTTGTTGTTTGCTAAGCTGCTTATCAATGCTTCCAAACCACTTATCGGCCTCTTCAATAGAAAGAGCGCCAATCTCGCTTATGTGTTTGGAGCCGATTTTGACAGCAAGAGCTTGCGGCTTAAGGCGCGCCCCTTCGCATGCATCACAATGTGTGGCGGATTGATATTTAGAGAGCTCTTCTCGTGCTGAATTGGAATCTGTTTCTAATAAGCGGCGCTCTAGGGATGGGATCACACCTTCAAACGGCTTGTTGGATTTCCAGCTACTCTCTGTCTTTGATGTATATGTGATTGGGATGATCGTATCGCCTGAACCATAAAGGATTTTTTCCTTTTCATCAGCTTTTAGTTTCTCCCACGGTGTGTCCATATTAATCTTATAATGCTTGGCAACCGCTTCTAAGGCTTGCATGTAAAAAGGGGCAAAGCCCTTCGACCATGGTGCAATCGCACCTTTGCGCAGAGATTTAGTTTGATCGGGAACAATAAGCTCCTCATCCATTTTCAGCTTTTCGCCCAATCCATCACAAGTAGGGCAAGCACCATGCGGCGAGTTGAAAGAAAATAGGCGTGGCTCAATCTCTGGGATAGTGAAACCTGAAACGGGACAGGCATATTTCTCACTGAACAGCTCTTGCTCACCTGTGCTCGCATCTTCAACAATCGCAAGCCCATCAGCCAATCTAAGGGCTGTTTCAACAGAATCGGCCAAGCGATTGCCCATATCCTCGCGGATGACTAGGCGATCCACCACCACTTCAATATCATGTTTGAGCTTTTTATCCAATGCAGGAACGTCTGCTATCTCATAGAGCTCGCCATCAACTTTGACGCGCTGAAACCCTGCTGCCATAAGATCTTTAAATTCTTTGCGGTACTCGCCTTTACGCCCGCGCACGATAGGCGCAAGTAGATAAAGCTTTGCCCCATCACCGCGCGCCATAATACGATCAACAATCTGGCTAACAGTTTGGCTTTCAATCGGTTTGCCTGTCGCTGGCGAATAGGGTACACCAACGCGCGCCCACAAAAGGCGCATATAGTCATAAATTTCTGTAACAGTTCCAACTGTCGAGCGCGGGTTACGGCTGGTGGTTTTTTGCTCTATAGAGATCGCAGGCGATAGGCCTTCAATGCTATCGACATCGGGCTTTTGCATCATCTCCAAGAACTGGCGTGCATAGGCAGACAGGCTCTCAACATAGCGGCGCTGGCCTTCTGCATAGATCGTGTCAAAGGCTAGTGAGGATTTGCCCGAGCCTGATAACCCCGTAATCACGACCAGCTTGTCGCGCGGCATATCGACATCAATGTCTTTTAAGTTATGTTCGCGGGCTCCCCGCACTGAAATCTCTGTAAGGCTCATAGTGTCTTATATGGCGCTTATAGGTGCAAAAATCAATAAACAAAAATAATATAAAAAAGCCCTAAGGCGGCATATGCCCTAGGACTTTCGTTAGATACAAAGATCTTAAACTCTATTTCAGGCCGGATTGAGCCTGTTCATACTAGGCTATTGCGCCGCCCCATTTGGGGAGGACCAAATGCCGATCGCTCCAGCTTTGGGGTTGGTACTGTATCCGGCCTTCAAATTCTGTTCTTGATCACTCATCTGATCACCTCCTTTCTTACGTTTTCGATATAAATAGGATATGGATTCGCACACGCTTTCGTCAAGTGCGTGGCGTTTATTTAGGAGAAGTCGGGAGGTCTGGAGTATGTGCAGATTGATTTTGCTGTTTAGATAAGGGCTGAAAATCTCTACGAATTTCGGCATATATATCTTTTTTGTACGCCTTGTTATTTAGAGAGATGTTATCTGCGCTCGTGTAGTTTTGATCTAAACTCAGGTTGGGATTGATATTGGCTACGCCAAAAGTAATAGCGAGTGGCACGCGAATTTTCTTTTTATCGTGGCGATCTGCGTATAGTTCTGCAGCGGATATGTTGTCTTGAATTGTCTGCAAGATTTCTATTGCACGTGGGTTGACCCAATCCACATTATTTTCATCATCTGGTTTGGATTTTTTATGTTCAATGATGATAACAAACTCGTCTCCTCCTAATCTGGCAACATAATCTGATTCAGGGAGAGACTCTCTCATGATGTTGGCATAAGTTTTCAGTACACGATCGCCTACTGGGTGGCCAAAATATTCATTCACTGTTTTGAAGTCATTGGCATCACCAATGGCCATGGTCGCGCTGCCGATTTTACCGTCATTCATACGCTGTACAACATGCTCAAATGTCGGTTCTAAAGATGCGCGCTGAGGTAAGGAGGTGAGAGGGTCTTTAGTGTTTTGCTTGAGTAGTCTTACCAAATGTTTGTATGTTGGAAGAATTAAATCGTGCTGAACTTGTAGCGTTTGCTCATCGGCGCTTTCTAAATAAGCGCAGACACCTTTAAGTTTTTTGGAGATTTGATCTTTGTCGTTTCTTGGTACGTGTAGCTTTCCTAGGGCAGAGTCTAGTTTCTTAAACTCGCCTAGCAACAGGATTCGTAACTCGTCATTCTCATTACTCATGCGCGCTTTATAATAAAATACCTGAGGTTATGTCAATAAAATAAAGCTGTTCATGGTCTGTAATTTATCCTTTCACTCCTTAAATAAGCTCACTATAGTCATCTCATCATTAAAGTTTCTAAGGAGTATAAGACGTGGCTGGTAGCGTAAATAAGGTTATTTTGGTTGGAAATCTAGGGGCAGCACCGGAAGTGCGCTCTATGCAGAGCGGCGATGAGGTTTGCAACCTTTCTATCGCAACGTCTGAGAGCTGGAAAGATAAAATGAGCGGTGAGCGTAAGGAAAAGACCGAGTGGCACCGTGTTGTGATCTTTAGCCCGGGCCTTGTAAATGTGTGTAAAAACTATCTGCAAAAAGGCTCTAAAGTTTACTTGGAAGGTCAGCTTCAAACACGTAAGTGGCAAGATCAAAGTGGTAAAGATAACTATTCTACAGAAGTGATTTTGCGCGGTTATGATGCTAAGCTCGTGATGCTTGATGGGCGTAGTGGCGGCGCAGGTGCAGGCGCATCTATGGGCGGTGGTTTTGGCGATAGTCAGTCTGGTGGCTATCAGCAGCAGCCAATGCAGCAGGCTCAACAGGCTGCGCCAGTAGATGAAATGGAAGATGAAATCCCATTCTAATGTTTCTGAACCGTCTCGTTTTTCTATCGTTAATAATGGTATTTATAACAATGCCATATGTGGTGTATGCGCAGGACAGAAATCAAGAAAATTACGATAAGCGTATAGGGTTGGCACAGCAAATTTTGGCTGTTAATCCTGTGCGTGATCAGGTGCGTGGCGCGATTGAGCAGTTTGTTGCGCGCGCTATGCCTATGGC
>NZAJ01000039.1 GCA_002687495.1 Micavibrio sp.
CGCTGCATCTTTAAAATATTGAGCGTCCGTAGGACTACCAACTATAGGCGCAGGATCTAAATTCCAATCGCCACTATGAACAACCCGCCCATGTTCAGTCTCGATAATCAGAGCACATGCATCTGGCACTGAATGGGACACAGGCACAAACTGAACCTTAAACGAGCCTATTTGCGCCACGCCGCCCGGCTCTACAACCTCAATAGGTACATGGCGCAAACCACGCTCTTCCATTTTTATTTTCAGGATCTCAGCGGTAAATGGTGTAGCATAAATCGGTCGTGGCATACGATCCCAAAGATGCGCAATCGCTCCAATATGATCCTCATGTGCATGCGTGATAATAAAGGCATTTAGGTAATCTTCATGCTCTTCAATAAATTTGGGATCTGGTAAGAGCAAGTCTATTCCGGGGAAACGCTCATCAGCAAATCCAATACCGCAATCAATAGCCAGCATCTGCCCATCATTCACATAGACATTTAAATTACAGCCAAATTGCTCTGAACCGCCAAGAGGAATAAAGAACAGCCCCTCTTCATTAAAAATAGACTCACTCATCTAACTAAACCTTTTGTTTCTCATATATTTGATAAAGCCCTTTTAACGTCAAATCCGCATCAACCTTATCTATTAAATCTATATTCTCAGCATATAAAGGCGCCAAGCCCCCGGTGGCAAGAACTAAAGGTTTTTCATCAACCTCAAGCTCCTTAATAAGCTGATTAAGAACACCTTCTATAAGCCCCTTATAGCCCCAATATAACCCAGCCTTCATGGCTTCCGTCGTAGTTTTTCCGGTAGCTTTTTCAATCCTCTCAATATTAACCTTTGGAAGCTTTGAAGCCGCACTATGCAATGCATTCAAAGACAGATTAATCCCAGGCGCAATCACACCGCCCGCATAGCGGCCTTTTGAATCCACAACATCAAAAGTCGTTGCTGTCCCGAAATCAATAACAATCGCTGGCACTTGATCATATTCATTCTTAACAGCTATTGCATTCAGCAAGCGATCCGCACCAACATCTTCAGGGCGTAATAAATCAATCTCTATATCGATAACATCTTTAGTCACATAAACTGGTTCTAAATCCAAATATGAACTACAAAAACGCTCCAAAGAAAAACGCGTTTCTGGCACAACAGAGCTGATATAAACATCACTCACATCAGAGAGCTTATAGCTATTCAGCTCAAATAACCGTCCTAAAAAAATCGCATATTCATCCTTACTGCGATCCGGCTCTGTACGCATACGCCAGCTTTGAATAAGCTTAGCCTGATCAAATAAGGCAAAAACTGTATTCGTATTTCCAACATCAATAGCTAAAAACATATGCGCTAGACCTTTCTAAAATAAATCTAAAGTAAAAATATATCAGCAGCACTTATTGTTTTGCGACTTTCATCTTCTAAGCGCAAGTATAAATTACCAAGCTCATCAAGACCATCATAACGCCCCTTTAAAACACCCTCATGGGGCTTCACCTCTATAGGTTGTCCAATTTCATGAGCATAAGCACTCCATTCATGTAAGAGCACCTCTGCTTCACCATTCTGAAATCGTGTATAGAGGCTTTCAACCTGCCCTAAGACAGCGTGTAAAACATCTGAAGGCATTAAGGAGGAAGAACTATAACGTGATAAGGACACGCCCATATCATCAGGTGCCTGCAATACATTTATTCCAATTCCAACAAAGAGCTTATCAATTAAACCTGATGAGCTTAAAGAAGATTCAATTAAAATCCCGCAGCACTTTTCACCCTCTAAGAGCACATCATTAGGCCATTTAAGCATTAACTTTTCTGGAGTATCAATAAATCCTTGAAGCGCATTATGGACAGCCAAGCCAATAATAAGGGAGAGCTGTCCAATAAATCGCGCTTCACAACGAGGCTCAAGCGCAAATGAAAACATCAAATTGCCCTCGCCATCAAACCATTGACGCGCATAACGTCCACGGCCTTGCGTTTGACGATCAGCAACAATAACGTGCCCTTCACTGTTCGCTGAAGAGTTTTTAAGAATATCCTGCGTTGAAGCTACTTCTTCAAAACGCTCAATATTCCACTCAATATTCAAAGGATATCTCTCGCTCTTAATGAAAGAAACTCTATCAAGCAGGCCTAACCAGCCGCAGGCTCTAAGCTTTGCGCGTCATCGCCAGCAGGCGCAGACATAATCGCTGCGTTACTAAATAAAGAATCTGCTGCACTTAAAGACATCGACATAAATGGCGAAGGTTTAAACACAAAACACAATACAAATACAACAGAGAATAACATCACCACACGGCGCGCGAGTGGAAGCTCTTTATCAAATGCATCAACAGCATCATCAAAGAACATAACCTTAACGATACGCAAATAGTAATAAGCCGCAATAACAGATGTAATCACACCCAATGTAGCCAAAATATAATAGCCTTGATCAACAGCCGCATTGAAGACAACCAATTTACCAAAGAAACCAGCCATCGGTGGAATACCACTCATAGAGAACATGAGCACCAATAACACATAAGCCAGAACAGGTGAGTTTTTAGATAGGCCACTAAGATCTGAGATTTTATAAACAGCCATACCATTTCGGCGCATGCACATCACAACAGCAAATGTTCCCGCTGTCATAATCATATATATAAAGAGGTAAAGAATAACAGCACCCGCACCTTCAGCAGTCCCAGCAACAAGACCAATAAGCGCATAGCCCATATTACCAATAGAGCTGTAAGCTAGCAGGCGTTTAATGTCTTCTTGAACAAGCGCAGCAAAACCACCGACTATCATAGACATTAAAGATACGAAATAGATGATCTGCATCCACTGATCAAATGCCGCAGCAAATGGATCAAGTAACAAGCGCATCAAAAGCCCCATGGCAGCGATCTTTGGCACCATTGCAAAAAACGCTGTCACAGAAGTTGGCGCGCCCTGATAAACATCCGGTGTCCACATATGAAATGGAACTGCTGAAATCTTAAATGCAAGCGCCGCCAAGATAAGCACGAGACCAAACGTGACACCCTGAGGGATCGTCTCAACACTCATCAATGAACGTCCAATAACATCGAAATCAACTGAGCCTGTGAATCCATATATCAGTGATATACCGAAAAGAAGGAGGCCTGATGACAAAGCACCAAGAATAAAATACTTAATCCCCGCTTCCGCACTCTTCGAAGAATTACGATGAATAGCCGCCAGCACATAAAGGCTTAAAGATTGAAGCTCCAGCCCCATATAAAGAGAAAGCATATTATTGGCAGAAACCATAATCATCATACCAATACCCGCAAACAACAACAGGATTGGATACTCAAAACGCTCAATACCTTCTTGAATAATATAACGCACCGATAGCGCCAATGACGCAAGCACACCAAGAAGAATAATGACTTTCATAAGGCCGGAGAATTGATCAAACACAAACATGTTATTCAAAACATGACGCTCATTCCAATCAAGCCCTAAGAGGATAAAGCCAGTGACAACCACGCCAATCGCAGAGGCCCAGCAAATAGCTCTGGTAGATTCATTGCCATGAAAAGCACCAACAATCAAAAGCCCCATAGCTGTAATAGCTAAGAAGATTTCAGGTAATAATGGGACAAGGTTAAAATCGACCATTAGTTATTCTCTCCTGCTTTTTGCATCTCAAGTTGCGCAAGCTGTATTTTGCTCTCTGGCTCCATTAAGCCAGCCTGTACTAAATGTGTTTCATAATCATTGACCAACTTTGCAATAGATGGCGCAATTTTATCTGTGATCATTGTCGGGAATACTCCAAGCCACAATGTCAAAGCAACCAATGGCAATAGAATGTAAAATTCACGCTTATTAAGATCAGGCATAGATAAAGCATCACGGTTTTCTCGTGGCCCAAAAACAACCTTACGATAAAGCATAAGCATATAAGCCGCGCCCAGAACCACACCTGTTGCCGCTAATGTCGCGATAACAGTATCCGCTTGGAATGTACCCATAAGGATCAAAAACTCACCTACGAAACCAGATGTACCAGGAAGACCTACAGAGCCCAGCATCAAAATCATAAAGATCGTCGCATAACGAGGCATGTTACTAACGATACCGCCATAACGTGAGAGCTCGCGTGTATGAAGACGATCGTAAACAACGCCAACACATAAGAACAACGCTCCAGAGATCAAGCCATGCGAAAGCATTTGGAATACAGCACCCTCAAGACCTTGTGTTGTGACAGAGAAAATACCCAATGTCACAAAACCCATATGCGCTACTGAAGAATAAGCAATAAGCTTCTTCATATCTTCTTGCACCAAAGCAATCAAAGACGTGTAGATAATTGCAATCACACTGAGCCAGAATACAAGATCAGTAAAGTAAGCACTTGCTTCTGGGAACATCGGCAAAGAAAATCTCAAAAAGCCATATCCGCCCATTTTCAGAAGCACACCAGCCAAAATGACCGAACCAGCAGTTGGCGCTTCAACGTGCGCATCTGGAAGCCATGTATGTACTGGCCACATTGGCATCTTCACTGCAAAAGAGGCAAAGAAAGCAAGCCAGAGCCAATATTGTAAATTTGTAGCGACAGGATTAGCCATCAAAGTCGGAATATCGGTTGTACCAGTCTGTGCAAATAGAACAAGCAAGCCAACAAGCATCAAGACTGAACCAAGCAATGTATATAGGAAAAACTTATAAGAAGAATAAACGCGGCGCGGACCACCCCATACACCAATGATCAAAAACATTGGTATCAAAACACCTTCAAAGAACACATAAAAGAGCACAGCATCAAGTGCACAGAATGTACCAATCATAAAGCTTTCTAAAACTAGAAACGCAATCATGAATTCCTTAACACGCTTCTTAATCGCATCCCACGCAGAGATAATACAAATCGGCGTAAGCATCACGGAAAGAAGGACAAAGAACATCGAAATACCATCAACGCCCATGTGATAACCGATACCAAAAGGTTTCAGCCAGCTTGACCTCTCAACAAATTGAAATTCCGCAGAGCTACCATCAAAATTAACATACATGAAGACGCCAAAAGCGAGCGTAAACAAAGATGTGTAAAGAGCCACATACTTAGTATTACGATCCGCGATTTCATCATCACCACGAATAGTCGCCAATATCACAAGCACACCAGCCAGTGGCAAAAACGTCATTATAGAAAGAATTGGAAAATCAATCATATCACTTACATCCTTGCACCAACAGACATAGCCATATCAATTAAGCTCATATCTGTAGACTGTGCATTTTTAAACATAAACCAAGACAGCATCGCCACGATCGCAATCACCATAACAAATGCATATTTATAGACATATCCGCTTTGGAATTTACTCATCATTTCAGCAATACGCACAGAGAGAACCGCACTGCCATTCGGCCCATAACGATCAATAATCCCCTGATCTCCTACACGCCAGAATAAACGACCTAGTAAATCCGCTGTGCGCACAAATAGTGCATGATAAAGTTCATCAAAGAACCATTTATTAAACAGCAAAGCATGAATAGGTTTGAAGATTTTCACAACAATACCAGGAAGCCCAGTAAACAGAAGATAAGCAACATACGCTAAAGCAATACCAGCCAAGCCTACAAATAAAGGCATTTTCTTAACCCAGAATGGCGCGCCATGAGCAGCTTCTACAGTATCATTTTCAGGCAGCACGAAGAGTGCATCTTTCCAAAATGATTCTTTACTCATTTCAATATGCTCTTCTTCATGCGTAGCACCATGACCTTCCTCAGCATCATGCGAGGCTTCATCAGCATGGTGATCAACATTATGCGCCACTTCACCATGGTCATCACCATGAGGCATTTCTTGCTCATCAACATAAGAAACAATTGGGGCAGCCTCAGAACCATGCCCTTCGCCATGATGTGCAGATCCAACAAAACCTTGATAGAACACAGCACCAGCAAAAAGCGCACCACAAGCAAGCACAACCAGTGGGCCAAGCATAACAGCAGGGCTTTCATGTATGTGGCTCATAACTTTTTCAGAAGCACGTGGCTTACCATGGAAGGTCAAAAGCAGTAAGCGCCATGTATAGAACGCCGTCATGAAGGCTGCAGCAATACCCATCCAGTAAGCAAAATCACCAAACCATGTATGGTCAGCCCAAGCCGCTTCTAAAACAATATCTTTAGAGAAATACCCTGCGAACGGAGGAATACCCGCCAAAGCCAATGAACCAATCCACATACATGTATAGGTAAATGGAATCTTCTTCCAAATACCGCCCATCTTGCGCATATCCTGCTCATCACTCATAGCATGAATAACAGAGCCAGCGCCTAAGAAAAGAAGCGCTTTAAAGAAAGCGTGCGTCATAAGGTGGAACATCGCAGCACCATAAGCAGACACACCAAGCGCAAAGAACATATAGCCAAGCTGAGACATTGTTGAATAAGCAATAACGCGCTTAATATCAAACTGAGTTAGGCCAATTGTTGCCGCAACAAACGCTGTACATGCACCAACAACGGTGACAACCATCAACGCATCTGGTGCATATTCAAATACTGGTGACATACGTGCGACCAAGAACACCCCTGCTGTAACCATTGTCGCAGCGTGAATAAGTGCTGAAACAGGCGTAGGACCTTCCATCGCATCTGGGAGCCATGTGTGCAGACCTAGTTGCGCTGATTTACCAACCGCACCAACGAACAACATCAAGCAAATAGCTGTCAAAGCATGAACCTGATAACCAAAAAATGTGAAATAAGCTTCACTCATTGCAGGCGCTTGCGCGAAAATTTCATCATAGCTGACTGTTCCGAACACCATAAATAAAGAGAACAAGCCAAGCAATAAGCCAAAATCACCAACACGGTTTACAACAAACGCTTTTTGAGCCGCGGCATTTGCGCTCTTTTTGTGGTTCCAAAAACCGATAAGAAGATAAGATGCAACACCAACACCTTCCCAGCCAAAGAACAGCTGAAGCAAGTTATCAGATGTAACGAGCATTAACATTGCGAAAGTAAAGAGCGAAAGATACGACATAAAGCGCCCTTTACACTCATCATGGCTCATATAGCCTACCGAATAAACATGCACACACGCCGAAACGATATTGATAACGCACATCATCACAACAGAGAGCGTATCAATACGGATTGACCAAGACACATCGAAATCACCAGATACAATCCACGGCGCAAGGCGTGTAACGGTACTCGCACCACCTAAGGCAACATCAAAGAAAAGCGCAATAGAGCTTAGCGCAGCAATAATTACAGCAGAGCATGTAATAAGCTGACACCCTTTATCACTTAGAACTTTTCCGAATAACCCTGTAATTGCAAAGGCAAGCAGAGGTAAAAAGACAGCGAGCAATTCCATTAATCTAACCTTTCATCGCCGAAATATCTTCAACGGCAATCGAGCCCTTATTACGGAAGAACACGACCAAAATTGCCAAACCGATTGCAGCCTCAGCAGCAGCAACCGTAAGAATAAACATCGTAAAGACCTGCCCGACTAAATCGCCCATATAAGCAGAAAAAGCCACGAAATTGATATTTACAGCCAAGAGCATAAGCTCAATAGACATCAAAATAACAATCACATTCTTACGATTTAAGAACATTCCAAAAACGCCGACTGTAAAAAGCAGCGCCGCTAAAACTAGATAATGTGTTAACCCAACCTCAAGCATCATTAAATCCCTGTCCCTGTAGTTACTTTACGGATTTCAAGCACATCATCAGGGTTCACGCGTTGCTGTGAAGCCACTGACTGCTTAAGAACACCTGGACGTGTACGGTGTGTAAGAACAATCGCACCAATCATCGCCACAAACAAAACTAAGCCTGCAATCTGAAACGCTAAGAAATAGTCGGTATAAACAACCAAACCAATACTTCGAGCATTCGTACCTTCACTTGCAACAGAGATAGGATCAGAAAGATTAGAGCCTAGATTCGGTGCAAATTCCCATGCGCCATAAAGCGCGATAAATTCGCAAAGAAGAATAACAGCAAGCAACAATCCTAGCGGTACATATTGCATAGCGCCTTTGCGCAAATCTGCAAAAGATATATCCAGCATCATCACCACGAAGAGGAATAAAACTGCAACAGCTCCAACATAGACGATCACCATCAACATGCCGACGAACTCCGCCCCTAAAAGAACAAAAAGCCCGGCAGAGTTAAAGAATGCCAAGATAAGGAACAAAACTGAATGCACTGGGTTCCGCGCCGTGATGACCATCAGCGCGCTTCCTAACAGAATAATTGCAAATATAATAAAGGCGATGCCAGAAATGAACATGAGGATATCTCTTCGTTTTTTCTAAATTGTTCTAATCCTTTAAGGCCAGCTTCGCAAGGCCTAACTGCAAAGAAAATCTACGAAAACCCCATTTATTTACAATTGATTTTTTCTCAAAAAACATCATCATAAATTATCGACTCAAGATTCTTATCATCATGAAAACAAACACAAAACATCTCATCACAGCGCTAAGCGCGCTCACTTTGGCTTTTGCCCCTAGCGCTGCTAAAGCGGATAATACCACCCACAGTGGTTTCTTGGGCCTTTCACTTGGCTATTACGACATATTAGATGATCAAGACGGTGTGGATATTCGCGCAGAATATCGCCCGCATACAGATATAATCTTTAAAGGCCTCAAGCCTTGGATAGGCTTAGAATCAACTTTCAAAGGTACGCTATGGGCAGGCGCAGGCCTACTCTATGAGCTCAACCTTACGCCTAGATGGCATATTATCCCTAGCTTCGGCGCAGGTTTATATCATGCCGGAACAAGAGATTTGAACCTCGATAATACAATACAATTCCGCTCGCAGATAGAAATCGCCCACACATTGGAAAACGATTCGCGCATATCCCTTTCATTTAGCCACATGTCTAATGCAGGCCTAGGTAATCATAACCCTGGAACAGAGGTATTAAGTCTCGGCTGGCAAATCCCAATAAATAAGCTTAAGCCATAAAAAAACGCCCTTATTGAAGAGCGTTAATCTATTTAAAATCATAATTTTGATTCTTTAACGATATGGAGCATCCGCAGCAATATTAGACGCAATCTGTGCTTCCCAACGATCACCATTCGCAAGCAAGCGATCCTTGTTATAAAACAGCTCTTCACGAGTTTCCGTGGCAAACTCGAAATTTGGCCCTTCAACAATAGCATCAACCGGACACGCTTCTTGACACAGGCCGCAATAGATACATTTAGTCATATCAATATCATAGCGTGTTGTACGGCGGCTGCCATCTTCACGAGGTTCAGCCTCAATTGTAATCGCCAAAGCCGGACAAATTGCTTCACAAAGCTTACAAGCAATGCAACGTTCTTCACCATTAGGATAGCGACGCAGCGCATGCTCACCACGAAAACGTGGAGATATAGGCCCTTTTTCATATGGATAGTTAATCGTCACACGCGGCACAAAGAACATATACTTCAATGTCAGCAAGAAGCCCTTAACAATCTCAGTCAGTAAAAATGAACGTGCTAGAAAATCCATGATATTAATTCCACTTTAAAATAACGCTTCTACACTCGCAGCCGCGCACTGTTTTGTCAATTCACTCATATAACTTTTTAGAAGTTTACGCTGATCTTTCATTAAATCTTGACGCGTTGGCGCATTGTCAGGATCTGTAAAATTCTTATATTCCTTACACGAATAGCTACGATGATTTTGAACATCATCAATATCATATATCGATGATGTTGCTTTAAAATAAAGGTTAAAATGCTCGCGGCTTTTAGGGTGCACCAAGATATCCCAATCATCAATCACAGCATCAATGATAACACCTTGCGTTAAGCCATTAAGACTTGCCCATTGTTGCAAATCAGTTTTTTTAGAATCAGTCACCACAAACGAACGCGCATTTTCGCTCTGATAACCCTGTGCTCTAAGTGCATCCAAAATAGCCGCTTCAATATCAGGCGCAGTACTCGCGATTTTAACACCAGCATCACTTCCTTCAGCCGAGTTACCAATTGTCATCAGCTGATTAAGAGTGCCACGCCCCGATTGAAAACTCTTTAAACTCGGCGCTTCCTCTTTAAGAACAATGATTTGCTCCTGTGAATAATCGATACTACGATCTGCACCACCAAATGTAGAACAGCCCGCCAAAAAGATAATGGCGAAGCTGCAAAGAATTTTATGAAAGTTTTGAACCTTAAGCATCAAGCTATCTGTAATCTAAGAATTCTTATGGTGTAGGAAGTGCATCAAAGGCAACCAATATTCCAGCCGTCATCACAACCCATATAAGTGTGAGCGGTAAAAAGACTTTCCACCCTAAACGCATTAACTGGTCGTAACGAAAACGTGGCAATGTTGCACGTGCCCATAAGAAGAAGAACATAATCAAACCAGTCTTAGCTGCGAACCATATAATACCAGGAACAAAGCCAAGGAACTCCATACCAAATGGTGGCAACCAACCGCCAAGGAACAATGTCGTAGTCATCGCTGACATCAAAATCATTGCAGAATATTCACCCAAGAAAAAGAGCGCAAATGCCATAGCCGAGTATTCAACCATGAAACCGCCAGTAATTTCAGATTCACCCTCAGGTAAGTCAAATGGCGCACGATTCGTTTCTGCCAAAATCGATACGAGAAAAACGATAAACATCGGGAAGAGAAGAACCTGCATCCATAATGGACGATCCGCTAATACAATCTCTTGTAAATTCAATGACCCTGTACAAAGCAACACACAAACAATGATCAAGCCCATAGATACTTCATATGAAACCATCTGAGATGCTGAACGCAAACCGCCAAGGAATGCATATTTAGAGTTAGAAGCCCAACCCGCCATAATCACGCCGTAAACCGTCATGGAAGACACTGCGAATAAATACAAAATACCTACATTGATGTTCGCAAGAACCCAGCCCTTATCAAAAGGAATAACCGCCCAAGCAATGAGGGAAAGAGCAAAAAGCATCATCGGTGCAAGCAGAAATACAACGCGATGCGCACCAGAAGGGATAATTGTTTCTTTAGAAAAAAGCTTCAAACCATCTGCGATAGGCTGCAAAAGACCAAAAGGCCCAACAGTCATCGGCCCCTGACGGCGCTGCATAGCAGCCATAACCTTACGCTCTGCATAGGTATAATAAGCAACAGCAATAAGCACACCACCGACAATGCATAATGTGTAAAGCAGTGTCCAAAGCGTCCACTGCACATACGGCATCATCAAAATCTCTAATACAGCTTCCATTACGAACAAGCCTCTCTAACAGCATTTTCAATTTCAACAGCAGACAAAGAAGCGAGAGCTCCTTCAGCCTTAATAAGGTTCCATGATCCGTCATCAGATTTCGTCACCAAACCTGCCAGATAATAAGTCTCAGAAACTTTTAATTCAACCCGTGAAAAACTATTCAAGCTAATTCCATCACGAAACTCACATGCCGCTGCATTAACTTGATCCAGCTTTAGACGCCCATCCGTTGATACAACAAATGCCATAGCATGCACATCTTCACGTAAATGTTCAAAATTAACAGTGATGCTCTCATCTTCGAAGTCAGCCCCACCTGTGATATTATCTCCCGTATGAAATATTTCTGTTTTATATTCATCACGCTGAGTATCCGTAGATGAAATGATAGTACGAACTTTCAAATCATCCCCTAATACAGCGCAAGCTAGATCTAAATTATGTTCTTTCGGTGCACCGACAACTCCGCCCTGCTCATTTGGATCCCATAAAAGCCCAACAAGTAATCTTGCACTTCCTTGTTCAAATTCTAATTTCATAGCCTCAGACACTTAAGCTGCCCTTTCTTTATTTTTCACAAATTGCGCAAGATCAGGCTTAAAGTAATTTGGCCCTTTTAAAATCTTCCCATCTTCAGGACGCACAATCGGCTTACCCTTCTCATCTAACTTACTCATGTTAGAGCGCTGCACTTCATTAAATGCTTCCATTTTCAAACCATGAAGACCGAGTGATAAATAAGCGCCATCCAAAACATATTGAAGGTCAGTCAACGCATCCAATGCTTCAACAACATCACCATTAGCCAAAGCGTCTTTAAGCTCATCCAACTCTTCCTGCAAAAGATTTATACGCAATGCATTTGTCTTTTCATCAGACAAATCCGGAGCATCTTTTACTGGTAGTCCATATGTTTCATGAAAAACCTGAACCATCTCTAATGTTGTTTTACTCATCCCTAACTACTCCGCAGCTTCCAATAAGTCTTCACGCCCTAGATGAAATGCTAAGCTACATTTATTCATCGTCTCAGACGCACGGCAAATCGCATTCGTCATATAGAAGTTAGCAACAGGATTAGTTAAAGCCGCTTTGGCATCAACCTTACCCTTACCACCAAACTCACCCCATGCCTCTGACTTAATTTGATCCTCATCAGCCAAATGCGCAAACTCATCAGCAATACGCTGCCATAGCTGCATTTGCGTATCATATGGTAAAATCTGTCCCAATTGCTCAGACAAAGCACGCAAGATTTTCCAATCTTCTTTTGCTTCACCAGGTGCGCTCACAGCCTTGCGGCCATATTGAACACGCCCTTCCATATTGAGATAGGCACCATCTTTTTCGGTATAAGCACATCCTGGCAGAATAACATCCGCACGCGCCGCACCAGCATCACCATGATGACCTTGATAAACTACGAAAGTTTTCCAGCCAATTTGCGCGCGTGCATCAAACTCATCTGCGCCCAGTAAATATAAAGCTTTGATAGAACCGTCTTTAGTTCCAGCAATAATATCATCAAAGCCCTTACCACCAGCTTGCGGTATAAAACCTACATCAAGCGCAGCCACACGGCTTGCTGCTCGATGAAGAATATTGAAACCATTCCAATCCTTTGTAACGATCTTCATAGATTCAGCCATGTCATAGAGCATTTTATGAACAGCTTCCCCATCTTCACGCTCAAAGACACCAGAACCAATAATCATGACAGGCTTCTTCGCAGCCTTAAAGATTTTAGCAAAGCCACTTCGCGCCTTAGAGAATGTCTCCAAATCACCTAAGGTTTCACCAACATGATCATATTTATATGAAAGATCTGCAGCCTCTCCGACAACACCGACAGGTACACGACGCTCGAAAACAGCCTTGCGAATACGAGCATTCACCATTGTCGCTTCATAGCGCGGATTAGCGCCCACAATCAATATTGCATCTGCCTCATCAAGTCCGGCAATCGTTGAATTAAACAAGTAGCCAGCACGATTAGAAGGATCAAACTTCGCACCATCCGTACGACAATCGATATTCGGCGAGCCAACAACACCCATCAAATCTTTCAAAGCAACGATAGATTCGGCATCCGCCATATCACCAACAAGACCAGCAATCTCTTCGCCTTTAAGACCACGCATCTTCATACCGATATAAGATAATGCTTCACCCCAGCTCGCTTCTTCAAGCTTACCAGTATCCTCATTACGGATATAAGGACGATCCAAACGCGCCTTGCCTAGGCCATCATAAGCAAAACGTGTGCGATCAGAAATCCACTCCTCATTCACATCTTCATGCAAACGTGGAACGACGCGCATAACTTCACGGCCACGTGCATCCACTCGGATATTTGAACCCACAGCATCATGCACATCAATTGTCTCTACTTTACGAAGCTCCCAGCTACGCGCTTTAAACGCATAAGGCTTAGAAGTCAGTGCACCAACTGGGCATACATCAATCAAATTACCTGATAGCTC
>NZAJ01000040.1 GCA_002687495.1 Micavibrio sp.
AGGCGCACGTGTTGGTTATCTAGAGCAGGAACCGCAGTTAGATGCTAGTAAAACTGTTGAGCAAAATGTCATGGATGGGCTTGGTGATATCACGGCGATGATTGAGCGTTACAATGAGGTGAGCGCGGCAATGGCAGAGCCTGATGCTGATTTTGATGCTTTAATGGCTGAAATGGGTGAGCTTCAAGATAAAATCGATGCGGCTGATGGCTGGGAGCTTGAGCGTACTATCAAGATGGCAATGCAAGCGTTGCGTTGTCCACCGGCGGATAGTTCTGTTGAAAATCTTTCAGGTGGTGAAAAGCGCCGCGTGGCTTTATGTCGTTTGCTATTAGAGCGCCCAGATTTATTGCTGCTTGATGAACCTACAAACCACTTAGATGCGGAGAGTGTTGCTTGGCTACAGAATTTCTTGTCTGAATATAAGGGTACTGTTGTGATGATTACACACGATCGTTACTTCTTGGATAATGTGACGGGTTGGATTTTGGAAGTCGACCGTGGGCAAGGCATTCCTTATGAGGGTAATTATTCAGCTTATCTGGAAGCGAAGCGTAAGCGTATGGAACAAGAAGCGCGAGAAGAGGATGTACGTCAGCGTACGCTTGCTCGTGAGCAAGAATGGATGGGGCGTTCTCCGACAGCACGTCGTGCGAAATCTAAAGCGCGTATCAATGCTTATCAAGACTTGCTTGCCGAGAGCCAAAAAATCGATAAGCGTGGCTGTCAGATTGTTATTCCGACACCTCCACGTCTTGGGTCTAATGTTATTGAGGCAAAGAATATTTCAAAGGGCTTTGATGGGCGTACGCTTATTAATGATCTTTCCTTTAACTTGCCTCCTGGTGGTATTGTTGGTGTGATTGGGGCTAATGGTGCAGGTAAATCAACTTTGTTTAAGATGATTACAGGTCAAGAGCAACCTGATAGCGGGACATTCACTGTTGGCGAGACTGTTAAGCTTGGTTATGTCGATCAAAGCCGTGATGCTCTGGATGGCTCTCATACTGTTTGGGAGGAGATTTCAGGTGGCACGGATATTATTAAGCTTGGTAAGGTTGAAATGCAAAGCCGTGCTTATGTATCTTCATTTAACTTCCGTAAAGGTGATCAGCAGCAGCTTGTGAAGGATCTTTCGGGTGGTCAACGTAACCGCGTTCACTTGGCGAAGATGCTAAAAGAAGAAGCGAATGTGATTTTGCTCGATGAGCCTACAAATGACTTGGATACGGAAACATTAGCGGCATTAGAAGAGGCAATCGAGAATTATCCGGGCTGTGCGGTGATTATTTCTCACGATCGCTGGTTCTTGGATCGTTTGGCTACGCATATCCTCGCCTTTGAGGGTGACGGCCATGTTGAGTGGTTCGAAGGCAATTACGAAGATTATGAAGCTGATTTGGAGCGACGAAAGGCCAAAGCCGCGTAAATTATTCTTTTTAGAATATTGAAAAAAGGGTCGTTTGGGCCCTTTTTTTGTGTTTTTTGCTGATGTAAAGCTATAAAATTCAAATATATAAAGAAATATTACTAAAATTTTAAGTATTTTAACGTTACACTAGAGGCGGTAGAGTTATAGTGAGCGTAAATGTGAGTGGTGTAAAAGCGAAGACTGTTGTGAATTATGTTGTGATGCCCGGTATTGTGCCGCGCATCCGTGATTTGACGAGTTCTGGTTTTGGTTATATCGGGCATTTGATCGCTCAAGTCTATGCCATGGTCGGTTTAATTCCTGCTGGCCATCCTTATCTAAATACTAAAAATATTGGTGATTTTAGCATAAGGCAAGTTATTGCGGTTGCGGCCAATAATCTAGTTTTTAGCCGCAGACACGCAGATCAGATCATTATTTTCGGTCTTACCTTATTCGCTATTGTTTTGTTTCTATTACAAATTGTGATCCTGATATTTTCTTTTGTTGTTGGCGGGCCTGAAGCTTCTGCAGCGACATGGCCATATCCTGAAGGGCCTTCCATATTTGTGACGGGAGCGCCTGCTGATGATATTGCCTTTATGCTTTTAGATCGTGTTTTTGGTATACCTGGCTTCTTTGGCTCTTGTGTTTCGACGGGTACAATATGTATGGGCGCGACTTCTGCGAGTGGGGCGTTTCCATGGCCTTTCCATGCAGCTTTGCAAGAACTCTTCCGTTTCTACTCTATGGCGATGCTGATTATCGCAACGATTGTCCTTCTCTACTATATTGTCGTTGTGGTCGTTGAAACGGCGACTACGGGAACACCATTTGGGCAGCGCTTTCAAAATGTGTGGGTGCCTATTCGTTTGGTTGTCGCGCTGGGACTGCTTGTTCCTATTAATTATGGTTATAGTGCGGGACAATATATCGTCTTTGGCGCGGCTAAATACGGCTCGTCTATCGCTACTAATGGATGGATAAGATATAATAATGCCATTAATGACCATAGTGATTTTGCAAGTGCTTCTGGCCCCAATCCGCTTGGTGAACAACGTACGTTTTTATCATTACCTTCGGCGCCAGACATAACGTCATTGGTTGAGGCTATGTCGTATGTCCACACATGCGCTTTTTTGAATTACATGTTTCATCAAGATATTGCCAAGTTTGACACGAGTTCACCTAATTACTTGGCTTTGCCTGAAGATGCTGCTGATATCACTAATCATATGAGCTTTTCTTCTGAAAAAGTGGTTAAGGCATATTTGGTGAAAAGCCCTGAAAGTTGGATGACTAATACAGACGAGGGGCTGCTTGTTGATGCGAATGTTTCTTATCAAGATGCATTAGAGTTTTATGAGTATGGCGACATTGTTATTCGTTTTGGAACGATGGAAGAGGGCGCTTCTGGGCCAGCCGCTGATACAATTAATAAAAGATGTGGTGAAATACGCATTCCAATATCTGATGCGCGGGATGCTTCAGATAATACCGGTCTTTATAATGATGTGCCGTTTTTAGGAACCGTGGCTGTGCAGCATTATTACTTTAACCTTGTCCGTGATATGTGGGCGGACAGTAATTTAAGCGAAGATTTTATTGATTTTGCAGGGCGCTTTACGCTTCTGCAAGATCAAAATGACATGTATGGAGAATATGATGCATGCTCTATGGGGTGTGCAGGTAATTTTGGTGCGCATCCTTGGTTACCTTCAGGGGGGTGCGGTAGTTCGCAGCCAGGGGTGGATTGTAATACTCAGCAAATTGGCGTGCTCTGGCGTCAGGAGATGATTAATGAGTATCAAACAATATTGAATGCTGATCTTTTGAGTATTTGGGCAGAATATTCCAAACAATTTTCGATGGATGCTGAATTAATGCGTCGTGGATGGGGCGGTGCTGGGATTTGGTTTAATCAAATCTCTAATATTAATGGTGCTTGGATTAGCTCTATTTTAGGTACACCGACTTTGGTGGAATTTCCTGAAGTAATGGAAGCAGTCAAAACTATACGTCAGAAAAATACAAAAGATCTTAATGTTTTAGATATGTACAACCCGCGAGGTGATGGCAAAGTCTCTAAAGATGTGACGTCAATGTTGCTTAATCTAGGGATTCAAGAGCCTGTATCTACGGCTACGACATTGCATTCTTTATTTATGTATTGGAACAAGGATCAGAAATCGCAAGCCAGTGAAGGGAGTGTTATTTCTTCAAGTGAAGTAGAAAACTTTATTAATGGGCTTTTTGGTACTTTTGGTCTTGTATCAATGAGTAAAGAAAATGCGCAGACCCATCCATTGTCTCAGCTTACAGCGCTTGGTAAGGGTATAGTTGATGCGTCTATTAGAAATATTGGGATTTCCATGGGGTTAAGTACGCTTGGCGCTGCAATTGAAAACCCTGGTGCTTCGCAATTCACGTCCAATATTGCAGGTGTCTTTAATTCGATTGCTTATTTAGGTCTTTCGGCAGGTATCGTGCTTTACTATGTTGTTCCGCTTCTTCCGTTTATCTATTTCTTTTTTGCTGTTGCGTCATGGGTGAAGACTATTTTTGAGGCTATGGTCGGTGTTCCACTTTGGGCGCTAGCGCATTTACGCCTTGATGGTGATGGTTTGCCAGGTGACTCTGCTTCTGGTGGGTATTTTCTTATATTTGAAATTTTCCTAAGGCCTATTTTGACAGTCTTTGGCTTGCTTGCTGCTATGCTTATTTTTACGGCTCAGGTTAGAATTTTGAATTTGATTTGGACATTAGTTTTGGAGAATTTAGGTGGCTTTACGCAAGATTCATATGGCGTTGGAGCGGGTGATCTTGACTATAAAAGCCCTGTCGTTGATCAATTCTTTTATACAGTTTTATATGCGATTGTCGTTTATATGATGGCGACTGCGGCCTTTAAACTGATAGATAAAATTCCTGATAATATCTTGCGTTGGGCAGGTGAGGGCGTTTCATCCTTCGGAGATATTAATCAGGATTCCGTCGATCAGCTTGCGCGCTATGCATCAATGGGCGGTATGACAATGGGGCGTGAAGCAGCAACTGGTGTTCAACAGCTTGGCGCAGGTGTGGGCGGCGGTCTTGGGCAGCAGCTTACACGTTTAGGGCGTGGCTTTGGAATTAAAGGCGGCGGGGGAGGTACTTGATGATGCATATAGATCGTAGAGCAACAGCACGATATTTCTTACTTCCTGAGCTTATGCCTAGGATTAGAGAGCTCTTTCTGACAGGCTTTGAGTATATTCCTTTTTTCATTGCTGCGGTTTTCTCAGTCGTTGGCTTATTGCCTAGCACGCACCCTTATATGAATGGGCAAAATATCGGGCGCTTTGGCATTAGACATGTGATCGTAGAGGCAGCGAGGCGTTTGACATGGTCTTGGCGCCATATTGATCAAATTCTATTATTTGCAACAATTGTGCTCGGTATGGTCATTGTCGTTATTCAGCTTTTGTTTTTAGCTGGTTTTATATTTATTCAACCTGTCTTCGCCTCGGGGATTCCAACGAATATTGTCGGTTTTATTACTACACCAGCGCCAGCGCATGATCTTGCTTTTATGATGCTTGATATGGTTTTTGGTGTGCCTGAGGTCTTTAATTCTTGTGTCGCAGATACCTCTATTCAATGTGTTAATGGTGCTGGGGATCCAGTTTCAGGGGTCGCCATTGACGGTAGTGGCGATACTGTATCATGGGGTATGGATCCTGCGACGTTTCCGATGGCTGCGCATGATGGTTTGCATGCCATGTTTAATCTTTACAGTATAAGCTTGCTTGTTATTTCCACCATGATCTTTAGTTACCTGATTGTAACGGTTATTGCGGAAACCATGCAAACAGGGCAGCCATTTGGTAAGCGTTATAATCATGTTTGGGCACCTGTACGTATGGTGGTGGCTTTTGGTTTGCTTATGCCTATTTCCCAAGGTTTAAATTCTTCACAATATATAGTGCTCTATGCTGCTAAATATGGTTCTAGCTTTGCGACACAAGGCTGGCTTTTATTTAATAACGAGCTAAATTCCGCGTTTAGCGGTACGGCGAATACCCCGATGCCAGAAGCCGATAATGGAGGAACTGGCTCTGAAAATTTAGTTGCAACCGTGCAAAATCCACAAATTACAGCTTTATTGCAATTTATGCATGCGGCTAAAACATGTGCTTATGGTGAAGCGATTAAGGAATATAGCCGAAGTGAGGGAGCTTACTCAGGAATTGACGGTTCGGGTGATTTGGATGAAACCATCGCTGGTAGCGTTGGAATGTATTTGGTTAAGGATGCTACAGCCCCTTCAGCGGCTTTACATTTAGATGATAGTACTGCTATTAATACGCTCTATTCAAATGCTATTAATTTTTTAAATGGCGCGCAAATCGCCAATATTTATATTGGTATAAAAGAGGCTGGAGTGGCCAGTAAAGAATATTTAGGCGGTGTGCGTCCGGTCTGTGGTCATTTACAGATGAAGATTTCTGACCCACGCTCTGTTTCAAATCAAAGGGATGCCTATGAATTAATACAGAAATTTTATATCGGACTGCTCAGAGAGGTATGGTTTGATACCTATGATGAGTTGACCATAAATTATGTTAAGCATGAGTTTTCTGCGTCTAGCAAATTTTATGATGTTAATAGTGTGGTTGATCCGTCTAGCTTAGCATCGTATTTTAAGGACACCTACTCATTGATGGTGGATCTTCTACTTAATGGTGATACAGCATCTACAGTATTTACACTTTCTGGAAATACTATTTCGATTCCAGCAGGTGGGGTTCGTAAATTGATGGCTGATGGAGGCGATTTTAGTATGGATTCTGGTGTCGCTGCGCGAGGCTGGGCTGGTGCTGCTTTATGGTATAATCGTGTAGCAGAGCTGAATGGTAAATTTGTAGCAGTTTCAAATGCTATGCCTGCAGTTATTCGCTATCCACAGGTTATGGAGGAGGTTGCTCAACTGAAAGCTAAAGGTGCAGGAACCGTTGATATACAAACGCGCTTTAAACCAGAAGATCTAAATGGCAGCCTATCAGGGGGAGATGAGGCCTTTAGATTAGCCACAGCATACTGGAACTCTTATTTTTATTGGCAGAAATCTGGTGCTATGGAGAACCCTCATATGCGGCCAAGTGGTAACAGCTTGATCGATATTATTAATGCTTTGATTGGAACAAGTGGTATTTTTAATATGCGTGACGATCCAGATGTTCACCCGCTTGCACAGCTTTCCAGTGCAGGACGTGCATTGATTGATGCATCAATTAATAATCTTACTAGAGCGACAGCTGCAGGTGCATCAGGGCTGCTAATAAGTCAAGCTAGCCAAGGACTTGGAACGACAGCAGAAAAGCTAGGAAGCTTTTTGGTGACGATCGCTATGTTGGCAATGGCTGCAGGTTTTGTGATGTATTACATTATTCCGTTTTTGCCGTTCATCTATTTTATGTTCTCTTTTGGTGGATGGATAAAGGGTATATTTGAAGCGATGGTTGGTGCGCCTTTGTGGGCTCTAGCGCATATACGTATTGATGGGCATGGGCTCTCGGGGCGCGCTGCGTTAAGCGGGTATTTGCTTATCTTTGAGATTTTCTTACGTCCTATTTTAATGGTTTTTGGTTTGTTGGCGAGTATTTCTATCTTTTCCGCGCTGGTTTATGTGATGAATATGGTTTTTGATTTGGTCGTTGCTAATGCTGGTGGCTTTGATATTCAAAAAGAAATGACAGGCAGTGGAACTCCGAATTTAGGGACTATGCGCAATTCTGTTGATACGTTCTTTTATACGATTATGTATGCTGTGATCGTTTATATTATGGGTATGGCGTCGTTTAAATTGATCGACCTTATTCCAAATAATATTTTACGTTGGATGGGGCAATCGGTCACGACCTTTAACGATCAGAATGAAAACGCAGCGGAGGGATTGGTTGGTCGAGCTATGCAGGGTTCTCAGCAAGCTTCGCAAGGTATAGGCGGCTCTTTAAAGAGCTTTATGAAATAACTAGAAGTAGGGGTAAATGGTCAGTAAAGCACAGATTGCGCGCTATAGTTTGCTGCCAGGGATTTTGCCCCGGTTGTTAGACTTCTTTAGCTCTGGCTTTGCTTATATTGCTTATTTGCTCGCGGTTATATATCAGGGGGTGAAGCTTCTTCCTGAAAATCATCCTTACACGCAAATGCGTAATTTTGGAAAATTTGGTATACGTCATGTTGTCGCAGCAGCAGCGCAAAATCTTGTTTTTAGCCGCCAGCATATAGATCAGATTTTTATATTTGTTGTCTTACTGTTCGGGATATGCCTTTTAGCGGCGCAAATTATCATGCTGATTTTTGTGCTCATAACCGCTATGCCAGCTTTTGCAGCGGCGTCTCCTTCTACATTTCAGGCGACATTAGAAATCTTTTCTATACCGGGAGCAACGCTTGCTGATCGAGAGGCTAACGCTGCACAGGATATTGCATTTATTTTACTGGACCGTGTTTTTGGTGTTCCTGGGATTTTTCATTCTTGCGTTTCAACCTCTCAAGCATGTCTAGGAACTAATGGTGAGGTGTATATACCAAGTGGTGCGCCAAATTTTCCTTGGCCGTTTCATTTCGCGATGCATGAGCTCTTTAAGTTTTACTCATTGGGGCTGTTTGTTGTTGGTGTGTTTATTATTATTTATTACGTTACGGCTATTGTCGCAGAAACGGCGACAACAGGTACACCATTTGGTCAACGTATGAATAAAACATGGGTGCCGATAAGGTTAATCCTGTTTTTGGCCTTACTTATTCCTATGACAACGACCCGTGTCGATGGTTTGAATGGTGCGCAGTTAATTTTGCTCAATATTGCACGAGCGGGGTCTAGCTTTGCTACAAATGGTTGGGTGTATTTTAATGGTGTTATTAGTGATCCAAATAGCTATGCGCATTTAACTCAAGAAACACGGATGATTGCAGAGCCAAACTATGACTATCAAGAGGTAAAAGATCTCTTGCAGTTTATGTCCGTGGTGCATACATGCCGTAGTGCGTATCATGTCGCTACAGAAACACCCATCGGAGCGTACATCGTTAGATCGACAATTACGTCTACTGAATTCGGTAGTTCTATACCCTCAGGTGCAAGTGCTGCGTTTAACAATCTAAAGGAATTAGATACCACGACATTTGTTGATGCGCGAGAATTTATGATTTATGGCGATATTGTTGTTCGCTTTGGACATAAAGGTGAATTGTCTGATGGTTCAGTAGATCCGGAATATGAAGGTTATGTCGCAGGTGTGAAGCCGTTATGCGGTGAGCTGGTTTTTAAGGTCGGAAGTGTAAATGTTGCTGGCTCTGATTATATTCAAGAAGAATATTATAATTTGATTCAAGACCTTTGGGCTGATGGTGATTTGAAAACGCATGCCAAATGTATGATTGAAAAAACGGGTGCGAATATGAACCTCGTTAATCCAAATTTTTCTTGTCCTGAAGGTTTTGAGGATACGTTCATTGAAAGCCGTGTTGATCAGTATTCGACTTTATTTACAGCTGCTATTGAAAATGGTGTAACGGCACAGAATGCAGAGTCAGGTCTTGGTGTGGATACAGATATATTAGATCGGGGTTGGGCAGGCGCTGCCTTATGGTATAATCGCATTTCTGAGTTGAATGGAGCGGTGAGTGATGCGGCTATGGGGATCCCAAAGCCTTCTAAATTCCCATTTTTAATGGAGATGGTTTTAAAGCAGCATACGGAATTAGAGAGTAATCTCAGCAATGATAAGAAATATAGTATAGCATTAAGTGATCCGGATGAGCTTCAGCTTAGGGTCGATTTTGGGTCGAATGAAAAAGGCTATGGCATGTTTAGGGCTATGGCGAGTACTTATAATGTTTGGGCGAGCTCTGTCGCTGCGAATGCGGGCACATATTCAAGTCAAACCGGGAATGTGTTGGTTGATTTTATAAATCAGCTTTTGGGTACAAAAGGCCTATTTGATATGCGGAAAAATACAGATGTGCATCCGCTCGCACAACTGAGTTCTTTAGGTAAAGGCATGATGGATGCTTTAACGCGTAATTTTGCAATCGCGGCAGGCCTAGAGCTCTCTCAAGGGTTGGGGCTCATTAAAGATCAGCTTGCAGGTTTTAAAGCCGATGCTATACCAGGTTTTATGCAGGCAATGATAGCGATGACCGCAGGCGTAGCCATCATGCTTTATTATCTTTTGCCGTTAATGCCGTTTTTATATTTTCTTTTTGCAGTCAGTGGTTGGCTTAAAAGTATTTTTGAGGCGATGATTGCGATGCCATTATGGGCGCTAGGTCACCTCAGAATAGATGGGGAAGGTATGATGGGGCCAGGGGCTATGAATGGCTATTTCTTACTTTTTGAGATTTTCCTGCGCCCCATACTTATTTTATTTGGTATGATTTGTAGTATTGCGACATTTTCCGCACTTGTGGCTGTGTTGAATGCCATTTTTGATAGTATCGTCGTAAATGTTGGAGGCTTTAATCCTCAATATGATGCAAGCCTTCCTGCGGGTGAACAGCTTTTAAGTCTCAAGGCTTCAATTATTGATGAGTTTTTCTACACTGCAGTATATGCAATTCTTTGCTATATGTTGGGTATTGCAAGCTTTAAATTAGTTGATCTGATACCAAGTAAAATATTGCGTTGGATGGGCCAAGGTATGCAGACCTTCCAAGAGGGGGCAGGTGATCCTGTTGGTAAACTTACAGGCTCTATGCATCAGAAAAGTATCTTGGTTACCAATCAGCTGCGTGGGCGCGGATCAAGCATGGCTGAAATGGGGTAGTAAACCTAGCCTACACACTCTTTTTATCAGATTATATGATAAATTTTTATTCGCCGCGAAGATGCTTAAGCAAGACTTCGATATCACCGCCGCCGCGCTGTATAACAGAAGAAAAGTCTGATCTTTGGGTCACTGACATGCTAACGCCTTCGACGATTATATCGATGACTTTAAAGCTACCTTTACGATCGCGTAGACGCCAATCAACCTTAATGGCTTGGCCGTTTTGTGCTTGTACTTCTGAATTGACAAGGATATCTCTTTTGCCTTCGGCTCTAGCATTGGTTACAACCAGCTCTTCGCCGCTATATTCGCCAAAACGTGATGCGTACACATCAATGATCATTTTTTCGAAGAGTGAGAGATATTCTTTCTTTTGTTCTGGTGTTGCTTGACGCCAGTATTTGCCAAGGGTGAATATTCCAATGGTTTTCATATCAAAGCTGTTTTGAAGGAGCTTTTTAAATTCAGTTATGCGCTGATCTTGCGTAAGCGTACTATCACTTAAAAAGCCTATGCCTTCTGCAGCGACATTATTGACGAATTTTTGTGCTTTTTCCAAGTCATGAGCTTCAACTGCAATTTGCATGATTGAAGCAGATGCGCTTTGCGTATTAAGGCCTGAGGCTTTAATGCTTGCAGCCTGCGCATGTGGCAGGCTGAAAAGGCAAGTCGTTGCTGTTGCGAGAAGAAATAAACGTGCTTTATAGCTCATGTTTTTTGTTTTCTTATTTGTAATGGTCATAGTCTTCAAAATCATCATAGTCTGGAATTTCTTCATAGCCCGCTGTTTCAGGGTCTTGATCAATTAGCAGGGCTGCTCTGCGCTGGTAATAAGCGCTTCTCGTTGCTGCATAATAATCAATAGAACTATTTTCCAAACTTTCAAGGACATCAATTAATGAAGATCGCAAGCTTATGTATTTTGCGCCTGTTAAGCCCAAATATCCCGCTTCTCGATCGGTGTTAAACATGTACCAACGTATTGGGTCTATGTAAGAATCTATAAAGAAGCCAGCATAATCACGTGCAGAGGATGGGCCTATGATAGGCACAACAAGATATGGTCCATGGTCTATGCCCCATACGCCTAGTGTCTGGCCAAAATCTTCTTGCTCATATTCAATGCCTTCATAAGCGGCTAAGTCGAATATACCACCAATACCAAGAATCGTATTAATTGTTGCGCGAACAAGTACAGTGCCTGCGCCTTCAATATCGCCTTGAAGAAGTTGGTTAATAAAAACTGTAGGGCTGTTTAAGTTGCGTAATACATTATCCACTTTATCACGTGCAGTGTCAGGCACTGTGTATTGATAGCCACGGACGATAGGATTAATAAAGGCTGCATCAACGCCTTTGTTGAATTCAAAAACTTTACGGTTCATGTCTTCATAAGGATCGTTAATCTCAACGCCATTTGAGTGCATTGTTGATACATTTGGCTGAGTTGTTGAACATGCAGCTAATGCAAAGAGTGTTATGCACATAGCGGTCATGTTTTTAAGAGAAGAATAAATATTTGTCGTTGTCAAAAAAGATGTCATGACCTTAGCCTTATTTGTAAACATACCAGCTCCTATATGTGGTTTAAATTGTTACGCAAGTCAAGAGGGTGTGCCTAATCAAGGCTCGGTTGTACTTAATAAAAACAGTTTTTTATTACTAAAGTATTAAGGACTAAAATTTTTTTAGCCTTCTTCCAGATTTATTAAAAGTGTTAGGCCAAATGCCCAGCATAATGCTACAGGTGCCCATGCTGAAAGCGCGGGTGGGATTTGGTTTGAATACCCCATGGCTTGTAAATAGCTAGAGATAAAAAAGATCATAAATCCCATGAAAATGCCGCTTGCAAAGAGTATTAGCCCGCCGCCATTCCTTGGTGGGCGCATGGCGACTGACGCGGCGAGTAAAACCATTGCGGCAAGGAATAAGGGCTGAGAGAGAAGGCTTTGGTAATGTACGCGTAGCTGAATAGCATCAAAGCCAGTTTCTTCTAAAGTACGGATATGGCTGGGGAGGTTCCAAAAAGACATGGCGGCAGGCGAGGAAAAGCTTTCTTCAATATCGTGAATTGTTAGCTGTGTCGGCAGGGCATAATATTGTTTAACTTCTGTTTTGTTATTACGCTGATATGTGTGCACATTTTGAAATAGCCAGCGCCCTTGCTCTAATGTTGCTTCTTCAGCATCTAAGCGCATAAGTAAAGCGTCTTCTTTGCCGAAATACAGGGCTGTGACGTCTTTGAGCATCCAGTTTTTTTGATCAATTTTGCGGGCGTTTAGGATTACGTAGCCTTGCTCGAGGTCTGTATTTTCATCAAAACGCGTTCCGTCTATTGTCTGTCTTAGCCATAGTCCGCCACTAAATAGGGCGATTTCATTATCTTGGTTATCGAGATATTTATTCTCAAGCTGTTCATATTTGCCGATGAGTAAGGCACTTAAAGGGTTAAGAGCTGCGATTTGAAATATGCCGATGGCTAGAGCTAAAAGCATGACGGGGGTTATGAATTGCCATGCTGAAAATCCAGCAGAGCGTAAGACGACAAGCTCTGAGCGGCGGTTTAGTTGCCAGAATGTAAACATCGCGCTAAAGAGGATTGCGAAGGGGAATAAGATTTGCCCGACTTCTGGAAGCTTTAATAATCCCATTTGCAGAATGAGTATAAATGATAAGCCTTCGACTTTACTTGCGCGTCTAATTAGCTCTACCGTATCAAAGAGATAGATGATCGATAAAAGCCCTAGCAGCATGGCTAAGGTGTTGATGAGATAATTTTGCGTTAAATAGCGACTTAAAGTGAGGCTTAGTTTCATGCTGGTCGCTTTCTTTGCTTGATGAATAAAAGATTGCGGCGCAGGCTATCGCCAAAGGGGCTCATAAGGAATAAGCAGCTAAAGATTGGAGCAAGGACGAGAATATACATGGCGAGTAATCCAACAAGGTTATCCTTTGCGATATTAAATGCAGCTATATACAGACTTTGGATTAAGACGGCGAGTAAGACGGCTAGCGCTACACGTTTTATTTGCCCACGTCTATTGATCGGTCCGACGATGAGAACGGTACAAGATATAACGGCGAGTGTGATGGCTAAAAGCGGACTGATAATGCGCCTATGAATTTCAATTTTTAAGTTTTTCTCATATTTTTTATCAAGCTCATCTTCTGCGCTGGGTGAGAGTAATTCAAAGATTGTGCGCTCGTCTGGTTCTTTCCAGCGATCTGTTATGGCCTGTTCGTCATTGACCTCAATTGTGTAGCGATCAAAATTTAGTCGGCTTAGGCTTTTATCTTTTTTGCTATATTCTTGGCGTTGCCCGTCAAAAACTAAAACTTCAAAGCCGTTATTTGTTACGGAGAGTATGCCTGTTTTAGCGATAATGGTTGAAGGTGCTTGTTGATCTGCGCGCCCGTCATGAATCATGAGGCCATATAAAGTACCATCTTCGGCTTGCTCTCTGGCATAGACTGTGAGGCCGTTATCGATCTGGTTAAATATGCCTTCTTTAAAGATCAGGCTAGAGAATTGCTCTTTGATCTCATGGCGTTTGTTGTGTAATGCGGATATGGCTTTGGGGGCCCCCCACATTGTGATGCAGAGTAGGATAAGCGTTGTAAGGAGTGATAGAATAATGGCTGGGCGTGCCATATTTATGGGGCTATGGCCTATGGCTTTGATCACGATAAGCTCTGAATCGGCTGTCATACGATTATAGGTGAAGAGGACTGATATCATGAGCGCGAGCGGGAGTATGATCTCCATAAAACGCGGCAGAGCTAGAACTGTTAAGCCCCAGAAAGTTGAGCTGGATGCGCCTGATTCAATAACAAGCTCTAGATATTTTAATGATTGTGTTAGAAAGATCACAACTGTAAGCACGACTGTTACGAACAGACTTGCGATAAGAAGATTTTTAAAAATATAGCGATCAAATGTTTTCATTATTCTAAACTTAGCTTTATATATAAGCTTATAAACAGTTTTACCATTCAAAAAAATAGGAAAAGAGAGCTATTACCATGAGTTTAAGCATCAGTTTCACTAAAGAGCCTAAAAAGAGCGTTGTTAATTTTGTTGTGCCGTTGTTCAAAGGCGAGAGTTTTGCAGCGCCGGGCTTGTCTAAAGCTGCGGTATCTTTTGTAAAGCATGCTTTGGAAAAGAAGGCTGATTTTAAAGCTGGCCATGGTGAGGTTCTTGATTTGTTGATGCCAGCCAATGCAGATGAAGAGCGCGTGATTGTTCTTGGTCTGGGTGATGCAAAAGCGCTTACAGCGGTGAAGGCTGAAGAAGCAGGTGGTAAACTCTTGGCTTGTCTAAATGGAAGTGGTCTGAAAGATGTGAGTTTGCTTTTATCTGTAAAGGCTAAGGGGCTTGAGCTTAAAGAAGAAGAGTTGGGCGCGTGTTTGGCAAATGGTGCTGTTTTACGAAGCTATAAATTTGAGCGTTATAAATCAAAGCCAAGCGGTAAAGGAAAAAAGCCGGCAGAAGAGAAGAAGGTTGAGTTTTCAAAATTAGCGATAGTTCATGAGCATTCAGCGAATGTGAAAAAAGCGTATGATGTGAAAAAAGCGATTAGTGAGGGCGTTTTCTTTGCACGTGATTTGGTGAATAGCGCGCCGAATGATCTTTATCCTGAGAGCTATGCGCAGATTATCAAAGATGAGCTTAAGCCTTTAGGGGTTGAGGTTGAAATCCTTGATGAGAAGAAAATGCTTAAACTGGGTATGGGAGCCATTATGGCTGTTGGGCAAGGCTCTGCAAGACAGCCAAGAATGGTGGTTATGCGCTGGAAGGGCGCTGCTAAGAAAGCGCAAGAAGGCGGGCCTTTAGCTTTTGTTGGTAAGGGCGTGACCTTTGATACGGGCGGTATCTCTCTTAAGCCAGGCGCTGGGATGGATGAAATGAAGATGGATATGGGCGGCAGCGCGGCTGTTGTCGGGTTGATGAAATCTTTGGCGCTGCGTAAGGCGAAGGTTGATGTTGTCGGCGTGGTTGGTTTGGCTGAGAATATGCCATCAGAGCGTGCTTATAGGCCAGGTGATGTTGTTACATCCTACTCTGGAAAGACGATTGAAGTTTTGAATACGGATGCGGAAGGCCGCTTGGTATTGGCTGATTGTTTAACACACGTACAGAAGAAATATAAACCGCGCTTTATTATTGATTTAGCGACTTTGACAGGCGCGATTATGGTGGCTTTGGGCTATGAGTATTGCGGTACTTTTGCAACTGATGATGAGATGTGGTCGCAGCTAGAAAAGGCTAGCGCTTCTTCTGGAGAAAAGCTCTGGCGTATGCCACTTGATGAAGAGTGGAAAAAGCAAATGCAGAGCGATGTAGCTGATCTGCAAAATATCGGGAAGATTGCACGTATGGCTGGTTCTTGTACTGCGGCTGGGTTTTTACAGCATTTCATAGAGGATGATACGCCATGGGTGCATATGGATATCGCTGGGACTGCTTGGCGTAAAAGTGATATGGCACTTTATCCAAAATTTGGTTCTGGTTTTGGTGTACGTGTTTTAAGTGATTTCGTTATGAGTAATTATGAAGGCTAAAGATAAAGCTTTTATTGAAGAGTTGGGGGGCAGCGCTGATGAGGCGCTGCTTTCTCGTTATGCCTATAGGGTGAGTGATTACTTGAAATCGAAGCTCGCAAATCGTTCCAGTAATGATCCGTTAGTAAAGCAATATATTCCAAGCGCAAGCGAGCTGGAACAGAGCGAATTGGAACGTGATGATCCTATTGGTGATGGGGCGCATAGCCCTGTTAAAGGCATTGTTCATCGTTATCCTGATCGTGTTTTATTTACGCCTGTTCATGTTTGCCCTGTCTATTGTCGTTATTGTTTTCGCCGTGAAATGGTCGGGCCTAAAGATGGTGGCGGGGCTGCTATGCTTTCGCAGGAGGAGCTTGAAGGGGCGCTTGCTTATATTGCCTCTCGGACTGACATTTATGAGGTGATTTTGACAGGTGGGGATCCTTTGGTGATTTCGTCAAAACAGCTCGATTTTATCTTGTCGCGTTTGCAGGCCATAGAGCACGTACAGGTGGTGCGAATTCATAGCCGTGTTCCTGCTGCGGATCCAATGCGGGTTGATGAAAAAATGCTGAGTGTTTTAAGCCGTTTTGAAAAAGCACTGTATCTGGCTATTCATATTAATCATGCTGATGAGTTGAGTATGGAAGTGCGCGGCGCAATTAAGCAGCTAAGGGCTGGCGGCGTGATCTTGCTTTCGCAATCTGTGCTTTTGAAAGGCGTTAATGATAATGAAGAGGCTTTAGAGGCTCTGTTTCGCGGTTTAGTCGCGCTTGGTGTCAAACCCTATTACTTACATCATCCGGATATGGCGCGCGGTACTGGGCATTTCCGCGTTAATATTGAAGATGGGCAAGCGCTGATGCGAGGCTTGCAGGGACGTTTGTCAGGGTTAGCTTTGCCACGTTATATGTTAGATATCCCTGGTGGCTATGGGAAAGTGCCATTAGAGCCTATCTATATTCGCCGAAAAGGTGATATACTTTATGAAGTAGTAGATTATAAGGGCGGTGTGCATGATTATCCGCCTAAAAAGTAAAAAATAATTACTTTTGTAGGGTTATGGCTGATATTCGTTTTTATCATATGGAGCGTTCCTCGCTTGAGCAAGTTCTGCCGCAGCTTTTAAATAAAGCGCTTAGTGGTGGTCACAAAATTATTTTGCAAAGCCCGCAAGGGCAAGTGGAGCGGCTTAATACACATCTTTGGAGTTATGATGTAAAAAGTTTTTTGCCTCATGGAAGTGCAAAAGATGGATATGCTTCTGCGCAACCGATCTGGTTGAGCGCTGATAATGAAAACCCCAATGGTGCCAATGTACTTATTCTTACGCATGGTATGAGCCGTGATGATGTTTCCGAATTTTCTATGGTTTGTGAAATGCTTGATGGGCGTGATGTTGAGGCTGTTAGTGCTGCGCGTGGGCGCTGGAAGCTCTATAAAGATGCTGGCCATGAGGTGACCTATTGGCAGCAAGACCCTAATGGTAAATGGGAAAAGAAGGCTTAAATATATGGTGGGGAGGTTTTAATGGAAAAATCAGTGGGGAGCTTAGAGAGTTTTTTTTATACTATTTTTGATGGCTTAATGAAGCCATTGGAAGAGGTTATATATAATGGTGGACGTTTGGGCTGGCTCTATATTGGCTCGGCCATTGTTATTGTCTTTGCGCTATATATATATCAAAAACATAAAGGGTATAGTTCGGATCAGAGTTTTCTAAGTTATTTGAAATTGAAATCCGTATATTGGCACCCTTCTGCAATTATGGATTATAAATTCGTATTTGTCGCTTCGGTGGTTAATACGTTCTTGACCCCGCTTCTATTGTTTTTTGTGATTTTTATTGTTCCTGTTGAAGAATTTTTGACCTCTATATTTGGCCAGCAAGAGGCGCGTGATCCTTCCATGATGTCCAAGGTTATTTATACACTTGTCACTGCTGTGATGTACGATTTTGCGAAATATTGGGTGCATAGGGCTTTGCATGTTTTTCCCGTGCTATGGGAGTTTCATAAAGTACATCATTCTGCAGAAGTGTTAACGCCTGTGACCACTACACGCGGCCATCCGGTTGAGAGTATTTTGTATAGCTTTAGCATCACTGTTGTTATGGGGACGTTGGCGGGCTTTTATTCTTTTATGTATGGCGGGGATGTTGATACCTATTTCTTGCTTGGCATTAATTTGGTTATTGCGCTGACTAATATTTTTAGTGGGAATTTGCGACATTCACATTTCTGGCTGTCTTACGGGCCGTATGTGGAGCATATATTATCTAGTCCCGCTCAGCATCAGATACATCATAGTGCTGATCCAAAGCATTTTGATAAAAACTTTGTTGGTCATTTTGCATTTTGGGATTGGATGTTTGGGACTTTGTATGTCACGACCCCAAAGCCTGAAAATATAGAGTTTGGTTTAGGTGATGAGAGCAAAGAATACCGATCAATGGATAGCCTATTGCTTAGCCCTTTTACTAAAAGCTATAGGCTTGTGACTTCGAAATGGCGTAATAAGCGGAGCGCTGATTCTAAAGTTATTGCGGATGATGAGGCTGGGTAAAAAAATAGAGCGCTTTTGCGCTCTATTGGATTGTGTCTTATTCTGCGGTCGCTGGCTCTTCTGCCGGTGGCGGCGGAGGCGGCGCAAGGCGCTGTTTTTCATCTTCAATCTGTGCCGCTGTTGGTAGCGGATAAGAGCTTGAACCTTGTTGTCTTAGCCATGCAATGACGGCGGCTCTGTCTTCTGGCTTTCTCAGGCCGTTATATGTCATTTTTGTACCTGGAGCGTGCTTTTTAGGCTTCCAAAGGAAATGGTTTAGTTCATCATAATCCCACTTACCCTCAAGCGCTTTTAGTGCGTCTGAATAGTTAAAGCTTGCCTTTGCTGCGATATCGTCACCAACAATACCCCACTGGTTTGGACCAGTTTTATTCGGGCCGCCTTGTGAGAAATCGTGACATGCCATACAGGCTTTAGCAATTTTTTGGCCTTGAGTAATGTCCGCTGTGGCGATGAGGTGCATGATTGGGTCTGGGCCAGTTTTCTTAGCGATTACTACGCCATTACCGCCAGAGATAGGCACAACATCTGTGTCTAGCATTTCCGGCTTGACCAGAAAACCACCAATAAAACCTGCCGCTAGTGCTGTGACGACAGCTAAGACGATGGCACCAAGAATTTTGTTTATTTCGAAACTATTCATAAAAGCTTTCCGATTATCTCTTAATTTACAAACTTTTAAAAAAACTATACCAACATATAATCATTTGTCGACAATAGATATACGTATTGCCTATAGTCGTTCAACTGAAAAATTAGAGTATAGGCAAAAAACAATTATGGATTTGACGTATATCAAGAGTATTTCTTTCCAAGGTGCAAAAGGTGCATATTCGGATATGGCCTGTAGAACGGTTGTTCCGAATGCGGAAACGATTGCGTGTGAGACTTTTGAAGATGCTTTTAAGGCTGTTCAGGACGGGCGTGCGGATTTGGCAATGATTCCGGTTGATAATACGATTGCAGGGCGCGTTGCAGATGTGCATCACCTGATGCCTGATAGTAATTTATTTATTATCGCTGAGCATTTTCAGCCAGTGCGCCATTGTTTGTTGGGTGTTAAAGGCTCAAAAGTTGAAGATCTCGAGCATGTTCATTCTCATGTCCATGCCATTCCACAATGCCGTAAACATATTCAAGAATTAGGGCTTCGCTCTCATGTCCATGCGGATACAGCAGGTGCTGCCGCAGAAGTCGCGCATAAAAATGATAAAGCGCATGCGGCGATTGCTTCTAGCTTGGCGGCAGAAATCTATGATTTGGAGATTTTGGCTGAAGATATGCAAGATGCGGATCATAATACCACGCGCTTTTTGCTTTTAGCGCCAGAGCCTGAAGTGCCTGAGGTTAGCGAAAATGTGCTGACAAGCCTTATCTTTACCGTACGTAATATTCCAGCGGCGCTTTATAAATCATTGGGCGGTTTTGCCACGAATGGGTTGAGCTTAACTAAGCTTGAGTCCTATGTTGACCCGCATTTTCAATCGGCGAAATTTTATTGTGATATTGAAGGGCATCCGGATAGCAAAGCGTTTCAGCTTGCTTTGGAAGAACTTGGCTTTTATGCGGCTGATGTCAAATTTATCGGTAGCTATAAAGCGCATGATTTTAGAAGAAAAGGCTAATTTTTTCATTTAAGCCTTGTTCTTAAAAATCAGCATGTTAGGGTTAGATGAATATTTAAGGAGTATATTTTATGCCAACACATGCAGAGTTGTCTTCAAAGCTATTAGTAGATGCGGCTGGATTTTTCAAAAATCTTGGTGAGCAGAATGCAGAGCTCAAACCTCAAATGGAAGAGAATGCGGCTGTTTTTGAACAGTTATCTGGTTTGATGATACAAGACCCACAAGGGGCAATGAATGGCACGCCTAATGCTGAGCTTGTTGGTAAGGTTTTGAAAGATGCGGCGAATTTCTTTATTGCGCTAGCAGAGCAGAATGAACCTATCAAAGATCAGATGCTAGAGAATGCGAATGTTTATATTCAGATCGCTGATTTAGTATCGCAAGACCCTATGGGCGTTCTTGATTAATAGCGTATATATTCGCTTAAGATTTCAGTTTTCATTTCCGATTTAGAGTTTTTCTGGCGCAGTTTCCTTGTGTTTTGCCTGTGGAAAAGTTATTCTGTTGAGTGTGGCGTGATTCTATAGCGCCAGTTCCTCTATTCACTTTTTCATTATCGATTGCGTAAATCTCATGGCTCGTACCCGCTCAATTCGTCGTTCTTCTACTCGAAAAACTTCTAAAGCTAAAAAAAATCAATCAATCTTTGCACGTTTCTTGCCTGAAGAGGCGCAGGCTTTCCTTGCACGGCGTATGGTTGATCTGTTTGCTTTAGCGATGTTTATGCTGGGCGGCTTTTTGCTTCTTTCTATGCTTAGCTATAATGAGAGCGACCCTTCATGGAATAGTGCGGCGCCTGAAAGTGCAGTGATTGCAAATTGGATGGGGGGCAATGGTGCTTGGGCTTCTGACCTTATTTTACAGACATTAGGTCTTGGCGGTGTTTTCTTAAGCCTTGTTTTTATCGCGTGGGGCGCGCGTTGTTTTTACCGCCAGTCTATTCGCCCTGTCTTGTTGCGCTTTGTGGCCTCGCTCGTTGCAGCTTTATGTTTGTCGGTTGCCTTTGCGCAAGTTCCTTCTGCGGGCTGGTTATCACATCCTTATCTAGGGAGCTCGGCTGGAGCGTTAATCGTGGCTAAGCTTGAAGGTGTTTTTTCTTGGTTGCCGAGCTATGCTTTAATTGGATTTATGGGGGTGATGGCCTTAACGATTGGGCTTTATGGCGCGGCTATCCGTGCTTATGAAGTGGCGATTGTGGCTCAGCGCGTAGCTTTTTATGCGCGCGCTGTCATTGTTTATGCTTGGGGCTTGGCGATGGGCTTTATGAGTTGGATTAAACATCATAATGAGCCTGGTTACCATCCTGATCCGATGGTTGTTCTTAAAGCCTTTCCTAAATTTCCAACACCAGATTTTACAATCCCAGCTCATTTAGCGGCTGAGAAAAAAGAAATGCCGCGCAAAGCAAATATAAAGCCTGCGAGCGCGGCCTCTTCCGTATCGGCAGCACCTTCGGCGGCGGCTTCTGCACAAGCGCCGGCGCAAGACGCAGCGCAAGCGGATAGTTTTGCGCTTTCTCGTGTGCCTTCTAATATTAAGGTTGTGACGCCACAGCAGGCAATGCAGCCACAGCAGCGTTCTTCACAAAAGAACTTTTCTTTAGATGGTGAAGATTGGGAATTACCACCATTAGAATTTCTTGAAGCTGTTCCAGACGTACAGCCTGGTACGCAGCTTGATGAGAATGCGCTGCGTAAGAATGCGGAGCTCTTGCAAAATGTATTGGCTGATTTCAACGTGGAAGGTGAAATTAGCTCGATCCATCCGGGGCCTGTTGTTACGCTTTATGAATTTGAGCCTGCGCCGGGTGTGAAGTCAGCTAAGATTATTGGTCTGGCTGATGATATTGCGCGTTCAATGTCGGCAATCTCTGTACGTGTGGCGGTTGTGCCTGGGCGTAATGTGATTGGTATTGAGCTGCCGAATAAATCGCGTCAAATTGTTTATATGCGTGAGCTTTTAGAGTCACGTATGTTTGAGAAATCCAAAGCGGGTTTGCCACTTGTTTTGGGTAAAGATATTGGCGGCGCGCCGATCATGGCGGATTTGGCGAAGATGCCTCACTTGCTTGTTGCGGGTACGACGGGCTCGGGTAAATCGGTGGCGGTGAATACGATGATCCTGTCATTGCTATATCGCCTAAGCCCTGAAAAATGCCGTTTTATCATGATCGATCCGAAGATGCTTGAGCTTTCCGTTTATGATGGGATACCGCATTTGTTGAGCCCAGTTGTGACGGAGCCCGGTAAGGCTGTTGTGGCTTTGAAATGGGCTGTTCATGAAATGGAAGAGCGTTACCGCGCGATGTCCAAACTCGGTGTTCGTAATATCACTGGTTATAATGAGCGTATTCGTGAGGCCTTGGCTAAAGGCGAGACGATTATGAAGAAAGTGCAAACTGGCTTTGATCCTGATAGCGGCGCGGCTATTTATGAAGATCAGCCAATGGCCTTGGAAGAGCTTCCTTTTATTGTTGTGATTGTTGATGAATTTGCTGACCTTATGCTTGTTGCGGGTAAGGATGTAGAAAATGCAATTCAGCGTCTTGCGCAGATGGCGCGTGCGGCTGGTATTCATCTTATTATGGCGACGCAGCGTCCATCTGTTGATGTTATTACAGGTGTTGTTAAAGCTAACTTCCCAACCCGTATTTCCTTCCAAGTGACGTCAAAAATCGACTCGCGTACTATTCTTGGTGAGGGGGGTGCTGAGCAACTTCTAGGTATGGGGGATATGCTTTATATGGCTCCAGGCGGTCGCGTCACACGCGTACATGGTCCTTTCGTAAGTGATGAGGATGTCGAGAAGGTTGTGAATGACCTTAAATCTAAGGCTGAACCGGCATATATTGATAGCGTGACGGATGAAACTGGCCTTGGTGGTAGTGAGGTTATGGATGCGATGTTCGGGGGCGGCTCTTCTTCGGAAGGGAGCAGTGTCGATGAGCTTTATGATCAAGCGGTAGCGATTGTAGCGCGTGAGGGTAAAGCCTCTACAAGCTTTATCCAGCGTCATTTACAAATCGGGTATAACCGCGCTGCGCGCATTATCGAGGAGATGGAGCGTCAAGGCGTGGTTTCTCCTGCGAATGCGACGGGTAAGAGAAATATTCTTATTTCTGATCATAGTGGGGCAGTATAAGTTTTCCTATTTTCTTGCAAAGGGTTTGCATTTTTATCTTCGTACTATAGATATGAGGTATGAAGATGACATTTAATAAAATTATTTTGACTGGATTTATCGCGTTACTTGGCTTTGTGCCTAGTGGGGTGCAGGCGCAAGTTGTTGCGAAGGAGCAAACTAAGAGCTTCAAAAGCGATGTTGCTAAGGTTGAGGATTATTTACAAAAACTCTCAACAGCGCAGGCGCGCTTCGTGCAGACAACGCATGATGGGACGCAACTTGTCGGGACATTTTATTTACAGCGCCCGGGTAAATTGAAATTTATTTATGACGAGCCGATTGAAGATTTTGTCGTTGCTGATGGGACATTTATATATTTTTATGACTCAGAACTTGGTGAGCAAACGAACGCTCCAATTGGTCAGACTTTAGCCGATTTCTTCTTGCGCCGTAATATTGATCTTGATGATGATGTGATGGTTGAGAGTATCAAAAGGGCGGGGGGCTATATGCAGGTACGTCTCGTGCAGCGTGATGATCCGCAAGCGGGATCGTTAACCTTAGCGCTTAAAGAAAATCCATTAGAGCTTTCGAAGTGGCGCGTTATTGATGGCCAAGGGCTTATTACTGAGGTTGAGCTGTTTTATCTAGAGACAGGCATGGAATTTGATTCAGACTTTTTTGTCTACCGTAAACCTAGTCAAAATGATGGTCAGCCAAGTTATAACGAGTAGGTGAGAATTCGTCTTTATGAAGGATGGTCCTTTACAGCATTTAATTCAGAGTTTGTCGCGTCTGCCGGGCTTAGGCAATAGAAGTGCGCGCAGAATTGCGCTTCATTTATTATCAAATCGTCAGGGCCTTATGGTGCCTTTAGCGCAATCGATCCTGCGTGTCGCCGAAGAGATTAAAAGCTGCGCTATTTGTGGGAATCTAGATATGATCGATCCGTGTCATATCTGTGCGGATGTTAAACGTACGCAAGGGCAAATTTGTGTGGTCGCGCAGGTTAGTGATCTATGGGCGATAGAACGTACAAGCGCTTATAAAGGGCGTTATCATGTTTTAGGCGGGCTGCTTTCTGCGTTGGATGGAATAGGTCCTGAACAGCTAAATATCGCGACACTATTAGAGCGTGCTCAACAGGGTGGGGTTGATGAGGTCATACTTGCGCTCAGTGCAACAGTGGATGGGCAGTCTACGGCGCATTATATCGCAGATCATTTGGCTGGCTATGATGTTGAGATTACGCATCTTGCGCATGGCGTACCGGTTGGTGGGGAGCTGGATTATCTGGATGATGGTACAATTACAACGGCACTACGTTCTAGGAAATAGGTTTTATATTTAATGCGCTGAAAATAAATGGTTTTTCAGCTTCGTCTTATTGCTCGTCATTTTATGGGGGGTAGGGGGGCGGTTAAGCCCTCCCTCGTTTGAAGTTATATCTTATTCTTTTTCTGAAATATAAAGTGTTCCATCATTAGAGGCTGCTATGGCTGCGATATGTGCGTAGTGAGGTGCGTTATCACCGCCGATAGCTATATCGTAATAGATGCCTGCTGGGAAAAAGTGATCACTGCTTGATGCTGTGACGGAATTATCGCCGAATTTGATAAAGATATCGCTCGTTGCGTAAAGGCTGATTATGCGCGTATCGGCGCTAAATGCACTTGCATTGATATTGCTGGTGCCAGTGACTGATAGTGTGTGTGCATCACCTTTTTTAAGTCTCAATGCAGGTATGGAATTACCCATTGAATCTATAGGCATTTGTGTGCTCATAGTAAGCTCCTTTTATTTATGTTGATGTGTTTAGGTAATAAAAAACGCGCCGATTTGGCGCGTGGTTTGATGAAGGTATAGCTGTGCCTTCATGTCTTATTTTTTAGAATATCGAAGAGTAAAAGTCAAGGAATTTATTCCTTTATCCTAGAGGGGCCATTTCTATTGGCCTGAATGTTTTATTGATTTCATGTGTGCCTGATGGGATTTCAATAAGGGTTACATTGATTTCAATATTCTTCGTATCAAGCTCATGAAAGCCTTTATAGCTAGAGAGAGCTTGAATGAAACGTTCAGCAGCTTCTATGGGCTCGTTCGGAGTTACTGGGCGCTGTAGGAGTAGATCAAACTCATTTACTGCGATTTGACCGACAATGTCAGATTGACGGCGTAATTGTGTTATGAATTGTGAGAGTTTAGCGGCTGCATAATCCGCAGTATATTGGCCATCTTCTGAGACGATTTCGGTGTAATTGCTTAACGATATGCATAAAAGATAGGTACCCTCTCCATAACGATCGGCGCGGTCTACAGATGAAAGGAAGAGCTGGTTAAAGGCTGAGCGGGATATTATACCATTTGCACTTGGGAAGTCCTCTTTGCTATCTCCGATATGTTTTACAAGCTTTGAGAAGAATTGCGCATTTTCAAGTTTGTCGACAAGCTCTTTAGGGTTGATTGGCTTGGCTATAAAGTCATTAACGCCAAATAGCAGTGCTTCTGTCGTTGCTTCAATAGAAGAAGAAATGAGGAGTTTATACGCTCTGGCGTGGTGAGCATTTCGTAAGTCCTGTACGAGGTTTCTTGGGCTAGTCATAGGGCTTGGGTCAAGCATGATCAGATCGAACTGCGTATCTTTGCATAGCCTTAGTGCTTCGTGCTTAGAGGTTTCGCTTTGAATCTTATGACCGAAGGGCTCTAATTTCGATTTGATAAATTGAGTTGAAAGCGGGTCTTGGTCAATAATTAGAATATTCATGAAAATAGGATCCTGATTGTTATCCCATAAGGAGAAGCTATATCTATTATTCTACCTGTTAGAGCTATGAAAAAAAAGCTGAAAATTCATATGTTGGCGTTGAAATTGCAATGATAAGTTTTGGTGGATGAATATTTGACATCTTATGCATACTCAGCTACACATCGAACAATTGCTATTTGTGTAATCTTGACGGGTCAAAGGCGTTTTAGCTGATGCTGATATTCTTTTGTATCCAGAGTGTTATAACGCTTAGTGGTTAATGGGCTCGGTTTTATAAAAGTGGTTTTGATGATCACTTAAAAAGAAAAGATTTTGTGATGACGATTACGGTACATAAGGGTGATATCCCTTCAGATTTTAAATTTGCGGATATTGTGGCTGTGGATACTGAGACTTTAGGGCTTATTCCTGCGAGAGACCCTTTATGTTTATTACAGTTTTCAAATGGTGATGGTGAAGCGCATTTAGTGCAATTTGATCGCTCTACATATGATGCGCCGAATTTAAAGGCGATGATTGCTAACCCTGATATATTGAAAATTTTTCATTATGCGCGTTTTGATATTTCTATTATCAAGCGTTACTTAGGCGTAGATGTGAACTCGATTTATTGCACACGTACAGCGTCTAAATTGATGAGAACCTATACAGATCGTCATGGCTTGCGTGAATGTTGCCGTGAGCTTTTAGGGGTTGAGATTTCCAAGCAATATCAATCTTCAGATTGGGG
>NZAJ01000041.1 GCA_002687495.1 Micavibrio sp.
AGCATGTTTTTACACATTTTGATTTGAAGCTATATCTTTACACGGCAGGTGTGCTAGAAAATGCCTCAATTTCTAATGAATATGGCTGGTATGATCCTTCAGGGGTGCAAGACACCATGCCCTCCGTTTTTGCAAAAGCTTTTAATCTGTTTGTGGCTAAGTCCTGATGCAAGTTGCGATGATAGCTGTGCTCATAGTATAATCAAATCTTAACAGTAGGCTGTTAACATCATAAGCTAGAGAGCGTTTTACTATCTGAAAGAGAATTAATGTCTATGATTTTATCAAGATTACTACCGGTATTGGTGTTTAGTGTGATGGCTATGCCGGCATTTGCGCAAGGCGCTGGAAGTGGTAGCGAAGCGGATATTGTTCTGGCGCGTGAAGAGTATATCTATGAGCGTCCAACTTATCAGAAGTTTTCTCAGCTTTATTGGGCACTGAATAAGCTCGATATCAAAGATGATGCTGATATTGATGATTTCATGAAGATTAATGAATGTAGTATATTTCAGGAGCACAATGCTGATCAGTTCGAGTGGCGTGCAATTCGTGAGTCAACGCGCCAATATATAAAAGATAATGTAAAGTTTTTTCCAACACGTTTTGAAATTGTGCAGCCGCTCTACTTGTCTGAATATGACTTTGAGCGCGGGCAATATATGATCTGGGAGCCATATCAAATTAAGGGCTCTAAGCTCTTTGAGGTGAGGGGCGCTATTGGTGCTGAGGATGAGTGTATCGGAGATCCTCGTAAAAAAGGCGGAATAAAGAGAGTCTACCCAGATACTGTTGTTGCTGAGCTATCAAGGCCATTAACGATTACGGGGCTAGAGATGAGCCCTGATCAAGCGAAGATATTATCTGACATGAAGGCTATGTTGGCTGGATCCGATGGGGCAAGTGCTTCAGGTCAAGCCCTCTATCAAACAAGAGAGGTTTACCTTGTGATGCGCGTGAAGTTCTTCTCTTGGGCAGGGGATAAGATTGGTAAGGATCAAATATCTCGAGCACGTGTGCTCGGGGCACTTGAAGGTTTAGAGATCTATGCGGATCGTCTGCGTGAATATCCATTATATTCTGAAGAATTTCGTCAGCGTTCAAGTAATGATATGGCGCGTAAAGCGCTGCTTGAGCATATTGAAAAACGTCGTCAGCGCATGGAAGGTAACGGAGACGGTAATTAATATTACCACCGTCTCGCATCTGAAATTTTAGTTCTTTGGCATATTGTCTCTATAAAGAGAGCGCAACTCATCTATAGGTTTTTGCTTTCCGCCATCTTCATAATGCCAATATGTCCATCCATTACATGAAGGTGCATCTTGTAAAGCTGCGCCAACTTTGTGAATAGAGCCGCGTACAATTTCAATACGGTTCTGCGCCATCACGCTGCCATCCGCATGTACGGTTACTTTGTGCTTTTTCTTCTTATCAGTAAGCACTGCTCCTGGCTTAAGAAGGCCGTTTTCAATCAAGCTACCAAAAGCAACGCGCGGAAGCTCGCGTTTTTGTTTAAGATCAATCAGATTATCGGCTAGCGGATCAATTGCCTCTATGCGCTCTTTTGCGAAAGCTGCATATGTTTTATCGCGCTCTAAACCGATATAGTGGCGACCAAGTTTTTTAGCGACTGCGCCCGTTGTGCCAGTGCCAAAGAAAGGATCCAGTACAGTATCACCTTTCTTTGTTGAAGACATGATAACGCGGTATAGGAGGCTTTCTGGCTTTTGTGTAGGATGAGCCTTGTTGCCATCAGCATCTTTAAGGCGCTCGGCTCCTGTGCAAAGTGGCAAGGTCCAGTCTGAACGCATTTGAAGATCATCATTCATGCTCTTCATCGCATCATAGTTAAATGTATATTTGCTGTCTTTGGTTTTTCCAGCCCAGATCATTGTTTCATGAGCATTGCAGAAGCGGCGACCACGGAAATTAGGCATCGGGTTAGTCTTGCGCCAAATAACATCATTTAAAATCCAAAAGCCCATATCCTGTAAGATATAGCCCAAACGGAAAATGTTATGATAGCTGCCAATCACCCAGATCGCACCATCATCTTTTAAGACATCACGCGCAGCGCTTAGCCATTCGCGTGTGAACTCATCATATTTTTGTATGGATTCAAACTGATCCCAGTCATTATCAACAGCATCAACTTTTGAATTATTAGGGCGGTGCAAATCACCACCTAATTGCAGGTTGTAAGGAGGGTCTGCAAAAATGAGATCAACAGATTTCTCGGGTAAGCTTTTCAAACTTTTAACGCAATCACCGACAATAATTGAATCCTTCGGTAAATCGATTTTCGATTTAGACATGCATAACTCCTTTTGAATTTGGAACTGCATAATGATTTAAAGCGGATTCTGTGTCAATTAAAAAAGTGGATTCATCTAATGGATTCAAGACTCTACGGAAGAGTCTTGAGATTTAAAATCTGAGTCGGATCAAGGGGTTAGCCTGTTTTACGATTCGCTTCGTTTTCTATAAATTTTTTTATTGGTGCGTAGGATTTTCGGTGGTGTTTTGTGATGCCATGACAATCAATTCCTGCTAAATGCGCTTTCGACGGATAGCCAACATTGCTCTCCCATCCATAATGCGGGTGCGCCTCAGCCAGTTTATGCATGATGCGATCTCGCGTAACTTTCGCAATGATAGAAGCGGCGGCGATCGACTTGGATTTGCTATCACCCTTAATGATGGCTGTCGCCGGGCAGGGGAGGTTTTTAGGCAGTTTATTTCCATCAATTAGCGCATGTGCCATGTCTGTTTTCATTTTCTCATAAGCGCGTTCCATCGCTCTTAAACTTGCTTGTAAGATGTTGATCTCATCAATTTCCTCGACGCTAACTTCACAAACTCCATGTGGGCAATGTAGCGTGATTTGCTCATAGAGCGTTTCTAGCTTTTTCCAGCTTAGCCTCTTGCTGTCCTTAACATCTTTGATGAAGTCCATCTCACGCACCTGATCAGGGATGTGAACGCACGCAGCTACAACTGGTCCCGCCAAAGGCCCGCGCCCAACTTCATCTATGCCGCAAACGGCATGCTCGTGGCTATCTTCGAGTGTGAAGTTCGTACTATCCATTAAGGCTCTTGCTCGCAATCTCGAACACGTCTGGCGCAATATTCGGTGTTTCCAAAATGCGCTCCAACTCCGCTTTCATCTTGTCTTGACGATCTTCGCTATAACGTTTCCATTCACGCATCGGTGTCAAAAGGCGCGCGGCAATTTGTGGATTGATCGCATTCAGCTCGATAATCGCATCAGCTAAAAATCTATAGCCTGATCCATCCGCAGCATGGAAGCTCACCGGATTATTGATTGCAAATGCAGAATAAAGAGAGCGCGCTCTGTTTGGGTTTTTGATATTAAAATCAGTATGTTCTTTGAGTTTGTTAATGTTTTGAATGATGCTCGAGCTCTTTGCCGCAGCCTGCAAGGAGAACCATTTATCAACAACAAGCTGATACTCTTTATAGCGCTCATAAAAATTAGAAAAACACTCATCTCGGGCTGGTGCGTCCATATCTGCAAGAATAGAGAGCGCTGCTACGCGGTCAGTCATATTATCTGCCGCCTCGTAATGCTCCTTACAGCGGCGCTGGCAGCCAGTTCCATGCGTAGATGACAAAATGCCTAACACAACATTACGCAAAGCGCGTTTGCCCATGCTCTCAGGGGTGATATCATATCGGCTCTGCTTATTGGCTGTGTAAATTTTATCTAGCGCTTTTCTGTGCTCGCGCTTGAGTGTTTTAACAATAATATCGCGCTGCGCATCAATAAGCACGGGATCAACGAGCTCTCGGCTTTGTGCTATAAAGCTCACGCTTGGTAGTGTGATCATGCGCGCCATCAGCGCTTTGTCACTGCTCTCTTCAAGAGCTTCATCAATCACTTGGCCTAGCGATTCAATATAGCGCGGGCAGGGCTGTGTTTTCTCACCTGCAACGGCCTTATCGACCATGGCGTTAATCATGCGCAGGCCAAGCTGCTGCGCGGCTTCCCAGCGATTAAAGCCATCCGTATCATTGAGCATTAAAAACGATAGTTCTTTATTGCCAAGATCACTATTAAGCTTAACGGGCGCACTAAAGCCGCGTAAAATTGAAGGGACAGGGGGCTCTTCAAAGCCCTCAATTATATAGCGCTGCTCTGCTTCCTTCAGGTGTAGAACTTGTTCTTGTGAAATCTCACCAGCTTTACCTAAAAATCCAACGCGAACAGGGATATGTTGCGGTGATTTATCTGTCTGCCCCGGTGTGTCTGGAAGGCTTTGGCTTAGAGTAATCTCGTAAGTCCCGCTATCCTCTTTATATGCGCCTTTAAAGCTCAGTTCAGGCGTACCTGCTTGGCTGTACCAGAGCTTAAACTGACTTAAATCCACACCGCTCGCATCTTCATGCGCTTTAATCCAATCATCGCACGTTACAGCTTGGCCATCATGACGGCTGAAGTAAAGATCAGTCCCTTTGCGGTAATTCTCTGCGCCTAAAATAGTTTTAAGCATGCGGATAACTTCTGCGCCTTTTTCATAGACTGTCATTGTGTAGAAGTTATTGATTTCAATGTAATTATCAGGACGAATTGGGTGCGCGAGTGGCCCCGCATCTTCTGGGAATTGTAGGCGGCGCAGCATCGTCACATCATCAATACGCTGAACAACTTCTGAGTTAAGGTATGCAGAGAAGCTCTGATCACGGAAAACCGTTAAACCTTCTTTTAAGGAAAGCTGAAACCAGTCGCGGCATGTTACGCGGTTTCCTGACCAATTGTGGAAATATTCATGTGCAATCACACTTTCTACGCGTAAGAAATCGCTATCCGTTGCTGTCTGCTGTTCTGCCAAGACAAGCGCGGTATTGAAAATATTGAGCGACGTGTTTTCCATCGCGCCCATATTGAAATCACTCACCGCAACGATATTGAACATCTCCAGCTCATATTCTAGGCCATAAGTATCTTCATCCCATTTCATCGCGTTCTTAAGGCTGCGCATAGCGTGATCACACTGCGCCTCATCTCCTGGGCGTACATAGATATACAGATCAACCTCGCGCCCTGATTTGGTCGTGAAGCTATCGTGAATATGCTCTAAATCACCAGCAACTAATGCAAAGAGATAGCATGGCTTAGGAAAAGGGTCTTCCCAAAGTGTATAGTGGCGGTTTTCATCCACAGCATCCCCATCAACGCGATTACCGTTAGACAGCAAGACAGGGAATTTGTCTTTATCCGCTTCGACGCGCACCGTGAATGTCGTTAAAACATCCGGACGATCAGGGAAGTAGGTAATGCGGCGAAAACCTTCCGCCTCACATTGTGTGCAGTAATTCCCACCAGACATGTAAAGCCCTTCAAGGCGCGTATTCTTCTCTGGGTAAATCTTGGTTTTAATCTCAAGGGTAAAGCGCTCCTCCTCTGGGGTAGGGATGCGCATAGAGCTATCGTCAACACTGTAATTATCAATCTTCCAGCCATTAACGGAGACCGAGATAATCTCTAAATCTTCACCATAGAGGTAAATCTCATCCGTATCTGCGATGCGCTTATATTCAGCTTTGGCAGTAACAATGCTGCCACCTTCGCGTAGATCAAAATCAAGATACAGGCTCTCAACCTTGAACGGATAGGGTTTATAATCTTTTAAATAAATCGTTTTTGGTGTGTCAGTTCTCATGCTGTGAATCTTTATCACAGTTAAGCCTGGATGCACATAGATTTTCTATGTCATGGGTTAAGTTGCTAAGGAGTCGATTCGTTGAGGATAAATAAAGTAAAAATCTATTTGTATGTAAGTGGCTGTAAAATAATGAATATTAAACTCTTCTTGTATGCATCTCAGCTTTATTGCTAAGTTTTTCAGTGGAAGAACATGGGGACTGGTTTATGAATGTGCAAGCTATCCAGCTTAGGGCTGAGAGCAATGCTGATTTGTCTGTTATGGAAGATGAACAGCGCAGTGATGTGCGGTGGTGTGATTATCCGCCTAAAAGTGATGATTACTGGATTTACTATATATGGAATAGGGTCGATGACATTATCTATGTAGGGATTTCTCGTGATCCAAAAAAAAGAATTAAGCAGCATATAAAGGGAAGCCAAGACACAAGCAAAACACAACTATGTAGAGATTATGAGCGTTTTAGCGCCGCCAATGGAAAGTTAGAAACACAAGATAGCCCGTTTGTTAGCGGGCTATTATTTTCTCAAGGCGTTCCCTATGAGCATGTGTTGGTGGGTTGTATTACCGAAGTCTTGCATATATTTAACTTAAGGGCGCAGGGGCAAAAGCTTTATAATAGATCTCTGACTGGCGGCCATAAAGACCTTAAGCAATATGGTTGCTCAAAAGCTTTTAATGCAGCGGTAAGTATTCTTGATCCAACAGATGAGAGAGAATTGCATAAAGAGGATGTAAATGAATTGCTGGATAATATGCGCATTCTTCGTAAATTTGTGGAAGAAACTCAGGGTAAAGACCTGTTGAATGAGAGCGTGTTAGAACGCTTGAAGCAGGGGGCTGAAAGCTATCTCAAGCGTCAGGTTGAGCTTAGAATTGAAATATCGGATAGAGATGAAGAAGGCTTGGCTTTAAATGAGCTGCAAAAGAAATTTTCACCTGACACCACAGCTGCATTTTTAAATGCGCCTCTTATTGATGGGTGATACTATCCCTCTAGCGCCATATCATTTCTATGCACCAGCTCCTTGCGGCCGATATAGCCTAAAATATCGGCAATCTCCTCGCTGCGTTTGCCGATAATGCGTGAAGCATCTTCATGATCAAACGCGCATAAGCCAAGCCCAAGAACTTTGCCTTTAAGTGTTTTAATCTCAACGGCATCGCCGCGCTTGAAATGCCCTTCAACAGAGCGCACGCCAACTGGCAGTAAGCTTTTACCTGCCTTGAGAGCCTCAATCGCGCCTTCGTCGACAATCAGCGCACCGCTCGGCTTCATGTGAGCGCCAATCCAGCGTTTGCGCGCGTTTGTCTCATTTGATTTGCCAGTAGTAAATAAACTAGAGCGGTTATGCGCAATATCTCTTAACGCGTGGTTCTGGCGCCCATCTGCGATAATGAGGCTCATCCCCGCACGCATAGCAGCGCTTGCTGCCTGTAATTTACTTTTCATACCGCCAGTAGAAAGTCCTGGATCAGCATCACCTGCCATATCCATATGCGCTTCAGTAATCTCATCTATAACCGCGATATGCTCTGCGGCGCTGTCTTTGTGTGGGTTGCCGGTATAAAGCCCATCAATGGTTGAGAGTAATACCACCAGATCGGCATTCACCATCTGCGCAACGCGCACAGACAGCCGATCATTATCACCAAAGCGAATTTCCTCGGTCGATATGGTGTCATTCTCATTGATGATGGGTACAATTCCGCGCTCAATAAGGGTGAGGAGCGTGGCACGCGCATTAAGATGCATACGGCGGTTTTCAGTCTCGCTCATCGTGAGTAGCACTTGTGCAGTCTTGATATTTTGCTCTGAAAGGGCACTGTGATAGCCATGAAAGAGGTGATATTGTCCAACAGCGGAAGCGGCTTGTTTCATCTCAAGCGGGATGTCTTTAGGGCGCGTTTCAGCACTAATGCCAAGGGCAGGGCGGCCTAATCCCACAGCGCCAGAAGAAACGATAACAATCTGCTTGCCTTGCGCCTGTAGGGCGGCGATATCCTGCGCTAATGCCTTGAGCCAGTCTTTTTTAACGCGCTCTCCACCATCCTCAGCAACTAAAGCTGTGCCGATCTTAACGACAATCAGTTTGGCTGATGTAAGCGCATCTAGGCTGTTCATGGAGAGAAAGCCTCGTCATCTTCACCGCTTTCAATGCGGCGCTCTTCTTCTTTTGAATCATAGATCGTCTTGCCGAGTGCATATAGCGCATCTTTTACGCCTTGACCGGAAACGGCAGACATCTTCATGACAGGCTTGCCAATGGCATCTTCTAGCGTTTTGCGCTGATCTTCTGCAAGCTCTTCGCCAAGCGCATCGACTTTATTGATGGCGATAATTTCTGGCTTTGTATCAAGGCCATGCCCATATTGCTCTAGCTCACCGCGAATTGTGTTATACGCACCGACGATATCGTCTTGCGTACAGTCAATAAGGTGAAGCATAACGCGTGTGCGCTCAACATGCCCTAGGAAGCGATCACCAAGCCCATGGCCTTCATGTGCCCCTTCAATTAAGCCCGGAATATCGGCAATCATGAAATCATAAGATCCTGCTTTCACAACGCCTAAATTTGGATGCAAGGTTGTAAAAGGATAATCAGCAATCTTAGGCTTGGCATTAGAGCTCGCGGCTAGGAATGTTGATTTACCAGCATTGGGAAGTCCAACAAGCCCGGCATCTGCAATCAATTTCAGGCGCAACCATACAGTCATCTCTTGCCCAGGCCAGCCTGGGGTCGTTTTGCGCGGCGCTTGGTTTGTGGAGCTTTTGAAATGGGCATTCCCAAAGCCGCCATCGCCACCCTTCAAAAAGACGAGGCGTTGCCCATCCTCAATAAGATCAGCAAGAACTGTGTCGTTTTCTTCATCAAGGATTTGCGTCCCCACAGGCACTTTGATGATCAGATCTTCACCACTTGCGCCCGTGCGGTTGTCGCCCATACCATATTGCCCGCTCTCTGCTTTGTAATGCTGCTGATAACGAAAATCGATCAAAGTATTGAGCGTATTAACGGCTTCAAAGACAATATCGCCACCGCGACCGCCATTTCCACCATTAGGGCCGCCAAACTCGACATATTTTTCACGACGAAACGCTAGGCAGCCCGGGCCGCCTTTACCGCTATGGAGGAAGATTTTTGCTTGATCTAAAAATTTCATAATATGAGAACCAGAGAATTAGAGTATTAAGAGGATGAGATTACCTTATATTGTCATGTAGCTTTAAAAGCATTTTGCTGACATGTTCATAGCCCTCATGCAGCGTTTCAAATTCGTCTTGCGAAATATAACTTAATTCATTGCAATAGTCGATCCAAACAAGAGTTTCTGTGCATGAGCCAAAAGCAATCATTAGAAAACGTTTGAACTCAGCCTTTGAAGTTTTTTGTTTGGCAAATCCTTCTGCAATATTTGCGCATATGGATTTGCTTGAGCGCTTAATTTGCGATGTAAGGCCATATACCTCATCTTTAGGGAAAGATTTTGCGAGGCTGTGGATACTAAGAGAGAGCGCGAACGCTCTCTGATAAACATCTAAGTCTCTATAGCTTCTGATCATGTCAAAATCCTCGATTACTCGAAATCCTCGAGTTCTCGGATTTACTCAGCCGCTTTCGCTTCTGTCGATCCATCATTTGCTGGTACAACATTCACGATAGGGCGGTCGCCAGTAGTTTTAGTAAATACAACCTGACCATCGATTAGAGAGAAGATTGTGTGATCTTTACCAAGACCAACATTTTTACCAGGCTTGTACTTTGTACCGCGCTGACGTACAAGAATGTTACCAGCAAGAACAACCTCGCCACCATATTTCTTAACGCCTAAGCGACGGCCTTCTGAATCGCGTCCGTTACGTGAACTACCACCTGCTTTTTTATGTGCCATATCTTATCTCCTAATGTCTATTACGAATCGTTTCGTATAAAATTATTATGCAGCCTTAACATCTTTGATTTTAAGGATTGTCTGATGCTGACGGTGACCTTTTTTACGACGATAGTTTTGACGACGCTTTTTCTTAAAGATTGTCACTTTAGGTGCGCGCGCTTGTGCAATCACTTCAGCAATAACCTTAGCACCAGCCACTAAAGGCGCGCCAATTTTACCATCAACAAAAAGAACTTCATCTAGCTCGATCTTGTCACCAGCTTCACCCTCAAGTTTTTCAACTTTGATAGTGTCGTCTTTTTGAACCTTATATTGTTTTCCACCTGTGCGAATAACTGCAAACATGTTCTTAACCTGTATTTTTAAAAGTAATCTCGTAAGGGCTTTAGGCCCGCTAACTTCATATTCGAAGATGCGCAATATACACACAATCCTATAACTGTCAAGAAAATCTATATGAAAAGAGTGCCAAAAAATCAGAGCCGTAAACTTTATGCACTTTTAATCGCGTAAAGAGGTGTTAAAACGCGCATTAATACTCACGAATGACGATCGTCGTTTCATGCGTGCTTATGGGCTCGTTTTTCTCATTAACCAAGACCAGTGTGACTTCCATGGCATTGAGCACATTCTTTTTTGTTTGCTCATCCAGCTCAAGACCAAGCTCTTGCGGTAGGCCATCTTCGTGAATGAATGCAAAGCTATTCTGCGAAGGGTCAAACTCAATCCACTGTATTTCAGAGGCTAAAGGTTCGCTATGAATAAACAAAATATCGCCACTCTCATTGGTGAGGGCGGCAATTTTCATTGATTCGTTAAGGCTTTTATATGGCGTAGGGGCTTGATCAGTCATTTATTATATTTAATCAGCGATTAATGAATATTACGCTAATAAGCTATATCTTAATCAAGCCCATGTAAATAGTACTCGCTTAGATTTGCATGCCTGGTTGAATAGGTTAAGTCAAAGTCTAGGCACTCATATCTGGGAGTTTAAACTCGGATAGGCCGCTCATTTTGTTGCTCATCTGTGCGGCATAATCATCCATGCTATTTGATACATTGGCAACTCTGTTTGTGATGTCGTCATTAGTTGCAATGCCAGCTTTTTCGATGGTTTCCCCGGCCATCTCTTTTGAGCCTGGAATATCCCCTATTGTGATTGTTGAACTTGGATCCGCAAAGCTAGTATCTAGGCCGGTATACACATTACCTGGGTCGAAATCTTCTTTGGCTTTTGCCCAGCGTTCCGTTGGGTCTTCTACCGGTGGCTCACTTGCATATGGGTTAGGGGTATCACCACCAATATTTACAAAGCTCTCTTCAGGGCCATTTGCATATGGGTTAGGGGTATCGCCGCCGATAATAATGCCTGGCCCGTCATTGACAAAGCCATAATTAACTTTGCCTCCGCGGTTATCACCTGCCGGTGGTTCATTATGCCCAACTTTAGCTGTCTCCACTTCTTGTTGTACTTTTATCATGTTATCAATAGCTTTATCATCAAATGCGGGAGTATCATTTTTCGGTGCCTCTGGCTCTTCGCGTTCGAAACCCCATTGCTGCATATATGTTGCAACAGTTTCTACATCTTCAGGTGGGACGCCTTCATCTAAAAGTGCTTGGTTGTAGATTGCATAAACAGTCTCAAATTGATCATCAGGGACGGATGGCCATGTATTTCCGTTGTAAAGAACTCTTCCTGCATCTTCTGCACTAATATCGATGCCAGCAGCTTTGAGTTTTTCATCCATCGCGTTGCCTGCACGGTTAATTGCGTCTAGCATTTCCGGGCTATCCTTAACCGCAGACGGCCCGTCAAATTGACTTGGTTGCTTAGCGTCGGCTACAAAATCCCCGCCGACCTTAACTGTCTCCACCTCTTGCTGTACTTTTATCATGTTATCAATAGCTTTATCATCAAATGCGGGAGCATCATTTTTCGGTGCCTCTGGCTCTTCGCGTTCGAAACCCCATTGCTGCATATATGTCGCCACAATTTCGACATCTTCAGGTGGGACGCCTTCATCTAAAAGTGCTTGATTGTAGATTGCATAAACAGTCTCAAATTGATCATCAGGGACGGATGGCCATGTATTTCC
>NZAJ01000042.1 GCA_002687495.1 Micavibrio sp.
GGTTCTAAATTTGTAAGGATCGCGGCGAGGTCCCCTGACTTTGCGATCACAGGCCCAGACGTTGCACGAAAGCCAACGCCAAGTTCTTTCGCGACAATTTGCGCAAGCGTTGTTTTCCCAAGACCTGGCGGGCCAAAAAAGAGGGCGTGATCCATTGCATCACCACGTGCCTTTGCAGCCTCAATGAAAATCCTTAAATTTTCACGTAATGATTGCTGCCCTATGAACTCATCCAAAGATAATGGCCGAAGAGCACCCTCTTCACCCTTTTCAAAGTTTTGCACTTCACGTTCTAGATCAATATTTTTTGCGAGTTCACTCATGCGCTAAGCTCCTTCAACGCAAGGCGAATAAGGGTTTGTAGGTTATCATTAGCTTCCGCAGACGCTTTATGAACCGCCGTATAAGCGTCTGAACGTGCATAGCCTAAATTTATAAGCGCTGAGATAGCGTCTTGTTCTAGGCCTGCATTTTCTGGTGCGGATGTCGCTTGGCTAGCAGGTGTTGAGACTGGCGCACCACCGTGAGAAGCTGCAAGCGAAATATCCATATTCGCAGCTTTGTCTTTGAGTTCGCTTAGTATGCGTGTCGCTAGCTTTGGCCCAACGCCATCAGCTTGCGTTAAAGCTGCTTTATCTTGCGCAGCAATTGCCAAGCCAACACGTTCCGGCGGACATACTGAGAGGATCGCCATTCCAGCTTTTGCGCCGACGCCTTGCACAGATGTGAGCAAACGGAACCATTGCTGCTCGGACGCATCAGCGAAGCCATAGAGTGTGATGGCATCTTCACGGACATTTGTGTCAATCAAAAGACTGGCTGGATCGCCTTTTGAGCCGATGCGGGAGAGCGTACGCCCAGAGGCGTTAATCACATAGCCAACGCCGTTCACATCAAGCAACAAATAGCCTTCTGTTATTGTATCAATAAGACCTGTTAATTTTCCGATCATGGAGAGACTTTCGCCAGTATTTTACTCATAGAACCATAATGCGCATGGGTAATGGCAACCGCAAGGGCATCAGCCTCGTCTTCACTGATCTGCCCACAGGCCGGAATTAAGGTGCGGATCATCATGCCCATTTGCTCTTTGCTTGCATGGCCTGCCCCGACGATAGATTTTTTGACCTTATTCGCGCCATATTCCGCCAGATCGACGCCATACAAAGCTGGCACAGCCATAAGCACACCACGCGCTTGCCCTAGTTTTAAAGCACTAGCAGGGTTTTTATTGACGAATGTTTCTTCGATTGCGCTTGATACGGGATTGTAGCTTTTAATAACTTCGCTGAGACCTTCATGCAGGACAGCGAGGCGCTGGCTCATGGGCAGCGTCGTCAATGGACGAATAAGGCCAGAAGCAATATAGCGAAGCGCTGAGCCTTCACTTTCAATAATGCCCCACCCTGTTTTTTGTAAGCCTGGATCAATACCTAAGATAATCATAGGTTTATAGTACAGCAAAAAACGAACAAATCAAGAACAATTAGATATTGAAAACTTCATATCCGCATAAAGACCACTAGCCTTCAGCCATAATTTTTTCCATGATCTCGTCCGATGCTTCCATATTCGTAGTGACGTTTTGCACGTCATCATTATCCTCAAGCGTATCCACAAGATTCAAAATTGAGCGTGCAGTATCTTCATTCACTTCACTGGCTACATTTGGTTTCCACACCAAGCCCTGACGCTCTGGCTCACCATAAGACGATTCGAGAGAATCTCTTACCGTTGCGAAATCTTCTGCCGCACAGTAAATGCTATGGTATTCATCATCACTTTCACAATCTTCAGCACCTGCTTCTACGGCAGCTTCAAACATTTCATCTGCGCTAGCCTTATCCGCTGGATAAACGATCTCGCCGACACGATCAAACATGAAATTGACCGAGCCTGTTTCACCAAGATTGCCATTAGCTTTTGTAAAGATAGAGCGCACTTCTGAAGCTGTACGGTTACGGTTATCGCTCAAACATTCAACGATGATCGCAACACCATTCGGGCCGTAGCCTTCATAACGGATTTCTTCATATTCTTCACCATCTCCGCTACCTGTTGCTTTTTGAATATTTTTCTCAATGCCGTCTTTAGGCATAGATTGACTACGCGCAGTCGCAATCGCCAAACGTAGACGTGGATTCATATCAGGATCGGGCCCGCCCAATTTTGCCGCAACGTAAATTTCACGTCCTAGCTTTGAGAACAGTTTTGCGCGCTGCGCATCTGCCTTACCTTTTTTATGCTTAATGTTTGCCCATTTGGAATGACCTGCCATAACCCAATATTCCTTTGTAAATACACGATAATAATAGTGGCTTGATTATATAAATCCTTGCCCGCGTTTCAATCTTGAAATGAAAAATTCGTAGATTTCTTTCAAATTGAAGTAACTCTTTAACTTTTATGCTGTAAATATGATATAGTTAAAGACAACTAATAAAAAATAAAAAGAGTGATATTGTGACCTACCAGTTTGATAATATCTGCGTCCTTATTGTAGAAGATAACCAGCCTATGCTGGATCTTCTAAAATCTATTTTAAATACATTTGGCATTGATAACGTCGTTTGCGCTCGTAATGGCGAAGAAGGCTTTAAGGCTTATTGTCAGCATAAGCCAGATTTAATTATTACAGATTGGATGATGAGGCCTGTTGATGGGATTTCTCTTACACGCCGTGTACGTAACGATCCAATGAGCCCAGATCAATTCACACCTGTAATCCTTATGACTGGCTTTTCGGAGAGACGCCGTGTTACGCAAGCACGCGATTCTGGTGTTACAGAGTTTTTAGTTAAACCTTTTAATGCACGTGACCTTTACAGGCGCATCACACAAATCGTTGAAAAGCCGCGTCAATTTGTTCGAAGCGAAGATTTCTTTGGCCCTGATAGAAGACGTAAAAAGAAAGATGATTATGCTGGCCCTCATCGCCGTATGGATGATGTCGAAAAAGGCTTAACGTCACAGGTATTCTTAGATGACACACAACAAGACTATGCTACTTAAGCATAGTGTACAAAATTTGAAACAGAACTATATAAGTAAGAGCAAATAAATAAAAAAAAGAGATACCAGAATGAGCAGCACTCATTACAATCAGGAGCTCAAACGTAGAGCGAAATTCATCAAGCCCCCTAATAAGCTAAAGCAAAAAGTCGGTTCAGGAGGATTGAGCGAAGAAATTTTACAAAAAGCTCAAGAGCTTCTAGAGCATAATACAGTTGAATTTGAGCCCCTTGCTAATATCTACCTCAAGAACCTATCCTATGGTATTGAGAGTGCTAAAAGCTACAGCACAATTGACGATGTTGATCACACTCTGTCTTTTATGATTTATCCGGCTATGCAACTTAAAGCCAATGGCGGAATGTTCCATTACCCGCTTATTACGGGTGTTGCAGATAGGCTCGTGCAATTTCTCGAAGTAATTGAAGAGCCTGATGTTGCCGCACTTGAGATTATCCTAGCTTTCCACACGACAATGCGCGCTATTATTCAGGGCAAGATTAAAGGCTCTGGCGGTCACCATGGAGAAGAGCTAATCTCAGCATTAGACAAAGCCTGCACTCGTTATTTCGATAAAATAACGCCGCCTGTCATAGAATTTGAAGATATCTAAAAACGTTTATTGCTGCTTATGCTGAAGGCATAGTTTCCGGCAGTACGCCACCTAAACGAATAGGCTCAATAGAGCGCGCTAATCCGTTTGCATCATTTGTTGTAATTAAGCAGCCACATAATGTGGCTGGGCCATTTGATGGCACCATACGCTCGCCCGGCATTTGCTTCACAAATTTTTGCACTGGAATATCTTTGCGCACACCAATGACGCTATCATAATCGCCTGTCATTCCCGCATCAGCCTGAAAAGCAGTTCCGCCCACCATCACATGACAATCAGCTGTCGGTATATGGGTGTGAGAACCAACAACTGCACTTACGCGCCCATCCAAGAAATGCCCCATTGCCATTTTCTCTGATGTCGCTTCAGCATGGAAATCGACGATAATAGAATCGACCGTTTTACCAATGGCGTATTTATCGACAATCTTCTTAACAGCCGCAAATGGGTCATCCAGCGCCTTTGTAAAAACACGGCCCAACGCATGTATAATAAGACATGTGCGGCCATTTTCAGCGCGCACTAAGAGCGAACCATTACCAGGTGTCGATACAGGAAAGTTATCAGGACGCAGTAAGCGCTCTTCTCTAGCGATGTAAGGAATGATCTGACGTTGATCCCAGATATGATCACCACCTGTCATGCAGTCAACGCCAAGTGCCAAGATATCATTTGCGTGCTGCTCGGTAATACCGCGGCCATGAGACGCATTATCAACATTAACGACAATAATATCCGGCTTAAGCTCACTTTTAATTCGAGGAAGGTGCGTTTCTAGCGCTTCGCGTCCAGTTCGCCCCATTACATCTCCAATAAAAACTATTTTCATTCTGTAAGCCTATCTTGCTTTTTTCGTTCTAAAATCATGCACTTTTTTAGGTGTAATCACCATATCCAAGCGCTGGTCGTGTTCTTCTGCAGGTAGATTAAAAAGCACCGCTTGCCCTGCATAAGCCGTCCCAACAGCTAAAAGCTCAGGAGAGGCTTTTCTTAAATATTCTAGCGTTGCATCATAGTAACCACCACCTTGCCCTAGCCTAATACCTCGGCGATCAAATGCAAGCAAAGGCACAAGAATAATATCAGGTTTTAGCTCATTCGCGTTAGGAAGCGGCCTTGCAATATCATAAGGGCCGTTCATCATCTCAGCACCCGGTGACCATTCAAGGAACTTTAAAATCAGTCCCTCTTCTTGAATTACAGGTAGCGCACAATCATAGCCACGCTCCGCCGCTTGTTCTAAGATTAATGAAGAATCAAACTCTTTTCCCTTTGGCCAATACCCCGCAATGACGGTATCTTTTGGCAAATCCGGAAAGCTCTCCCAGAAGAACTGCGCAGCTTTATCCGGCGTTTCCTCAGAGAAATCCGTCAAGCTTCGGTGACGGCGCGCCTCCGCACGTAAAATATTTTTTTCGTTTTGCATGAAAGCGAATAAAGCATGAGGCGCAATTCTTTGCAATTAATGATTTTTTCGCAATGCAATAGATTAACAATGTATCGATATTTAGGTGAGATAAAAATGTGGGTGCCGCGGCTAGCCGTGTACGAGTAATATCCGCGTATGGCCCTGTTAACCAGGTGGGCGCCGTAAGTAATCAAATCCCCAATGCACATGCGTAATAACGCTGAGAGTGGATAAGATCAGGGACAGCTCCCTATGCGAATGCATCGGCCTCCGGGATAATTGATGTATCACTAACTCCGCAGCTGGCCCACGGGGATATATGTGGTATTTTCAGCGCATATTGCAAGGAATTTCACGCAAAAATGCTTAATTAAGCACCTTGGATGCGTGCCGTAGCTTTTTCAACACGCTCAGATAGCTCTTCGATAACGCGCGCAACTTCTGCTTCTTGCTCGACACTACCCTTTGCATGCTTCATTTGCTCTTGAATATCGTTCAAATCAGAACGTAGATCAAAAACCTCATCCGCCATCATCAGGCTGGTGAGGACAAGCAAGTGAGCTTCGTTAGTGGCAGCACCAGCTTGCGCGATCTCACGGAAGCGTGAATCAACATATGATCCTAGTTGTAGCACGCGATCCTCTTGTCCATCTTCACAATAGATAGAGAAGCTACGACCATTAATGCCAATATTAACTTCAGCCATTTGCACGCTCTCCTTCTTCGAGCATTGCTTCAATTTGCTCGATCGCATTATCGAGCTTTTCATTCATAGCCGCTTTATCCAATTTAGAGCTATTGCTATTGGCTGGAGGAGCTGCAAACATATCGCGTTGCTCGCCACTTAATGAGGCTTCAAGATGGCCCACTGAGCCTTCGAGATTACCAACTACATCATTTAACTTAGTTAATGCGCGTACTATGTCTGACACGGATAGACCTCATCCTTACGTATTATTCGAAAATTTTGATATGCCAGAAGGTATCAGCCTAATCAAAAGTGGGTCAAGCAGCGCTTTACGCTTATGCACAATAAACCACAAAAAAACATCTTTTAAGGCGTCTATAGACTTGACCAAAGCCCCTTCAATCTGCATGTTACAGGCAAGAAAATATCGATATAACAATTATATATAGACTGGATCACATATAATGACTTCTGATGCCTCACAAGTTGAATGTTTTAAGCAAATGGCCAATGCCATCCGCGCCCTTTCCATGGATGCCGTGCAAAAGGCAAATTCAGGCCATCCGGGCGCACCAATGGGCTTAGCGGATGTCGCGACAGTACTGTGGTCTAAGTTTTTAAAGTTTGATGCCAAGAACCCTGAATGGGCTGATCGCGATCGTTTCGTTCTGTCTGGTGGTCATGGTTCAATGCTGCTTTACGCCGTAAATTACCTTACTGGCTATGAGAAAATGACTTTGGAAGAAATTAAAAACTTCCGCCAACTTGGTGCCATTACAGCTGGTCACCCTGAAATCGAACATGATGCAGGGATTGAAACTACAACTGGCCCTCTTGGACAAGGTTTAGCCACTGCAGTCGGCATGGCGCTTGCTGAGCGTATTCTTAACGGTCGTTATGGTGATGACATTGTTAATCACTATACATATGTGATGTGTGGAGATGGTGACCTTATGGAAGGGATTTCACATGAAGCATGCTCACTTGCTGGACACTTAAATCTCAACAAGATGATCGTTCTTTATGATGATAATAATATCTGTATTGATGGTCATACAGATTTAACATTTATCGATAACACAGCACAGCGCTTTGAAGCTTATGGCTGGGATGTACAAGAAATTGACGGTCATGATTTCCAGCAGATCGAAGATGCGATTGCAAAAGCCAAAATCTCTGACAGTCCTTCTCTTATTTGCTGTAAGACAAAAATCGGTTTTGGTGCCCCTACGAAGGAAGGTAGCAATTCTGCGCATGGCGCACCGCTGGGCGATGAAGAAATCCAAGGCGCGCGTAAAAATCTAGGCTGGGATCACCCACCATTTGAAATCCCTGAGGATGTTCTAGGTGCTTGGCGTGCTGTCGGACAGAAATCTTATCAGAAATATCTAGATTGGAATGAGCGCTTAGAAAACTCTGATTGGAAAGAGTGTCATACAAAAGCATTTGCCGGTAATTACGGCGCAGCGATTGAGCCTATCATTCAGGAGCTTAAAGAGAGTTTTGCGGCTGATAAGCCAAAAAAAGCAACGCGCCAAACTTCTGGTATGTGTTTAGAAAAACTTGTTGAACGGTTATGGCTTCTCATTGGTGGTTCCGCCGACCTTACCGGCTCTAACAACACAAAAGTTGCGGCCTCTAAGGTCATCAACAAAGAAGATTATCAAGGTAACTACATCAATTACGGTGTGCGTGAATTTGGTATGGCGGCGTGCATGAACGGCCTTGCACTTCATGGCGGACTTCTTCCATATGCAGGTACATTCTTGCAATTTGCTGATTACTCTCGCCCTGCTATTCGCTTGGGCGCACTTATGAAGCAACGTTCAGTCCATGTTTTAACGCATGACTCTATCGGTTTGGGTGAAGATGGCCCAACACACCAGCCTGTCGAGCATTTCGCAGCCTTGCGCGCCATCCCTAACACTTATCTTTTCCGCCCATGTGATGGTATCGAAACTGCAGAGAGCTGGGAGCTTGCGATCAATAATAAGAACGCGCCATCCCTACTCGCCCTTACGCGCCAAGGCTTACCGACTGTGGCCGACACGCGCCCAGGCGGCATCAAAGACAACCTCACAGCAAAAGGCGCTTATATTTTGCGCGAAGCTGAAGGCGGAAAGCCAGATGTTACAATTTTTGCAAGTGGTTCTGAGGTTGAGATCGCCCTTGAAGCTGCGGAGACGCTTGGCGCAAAAACACGTGTTGTTTCAGTGCCATGTATGGATCTTTTCTTTGAACAAGATAGCGAGTATTTCCAGAGCTTGGTCTGCAATGATAGCGTTAAAATCGCTGTTGAGGCTGGCATACGTCAGGGCTGGGATCGTATTATAGGCGCACACTCACCATTTATTGGCATGGATGGCTTTGGAGCATCTGCACCAGCCGAAGAGCTTTTCAAGCATTTCGGTATTACAGCAGAAGCCATTGTTAGCGCAGCTCAGGACCGGCTAAGTAAGCGTGGCTAATA
>NZAJ01000043.1 GCA_002687495.1 Micavibrio sp.
ATTCATTGAAGGCGAAGGTGATATTGAAAAGGAATATTGCAACTATAATGATGCGTGCAGATATATATTCTTTTGCGAGGTAAAATAGATAAGCAAGGCCGGCCCACACGGCTAGTAATATCGGGATTTGTTGTCCGGTGATGGCTACGGCCATGCCACCGCCATGGGCAAAATCAAAGACGGGAATTGTTGGATAGCCGAAAAACCACATGAAAACTGTATGGCCTATTTCATGAAAGAAAGTCGCCATATAGCGCATGGCTGCGCCAAGCCAGCCTATGGGGAAGCCATTAATAAAGTTTGGGAAGTCTTTATTAAAGATCCAGCCATAAAAGGGGAGGTTCGTAAGAAAGGCAAAGACAAAGCCTATGGCGATAAATTTCAAAGTTGAAGATTGGTACGCCATAAAGCTTTGCTATTGATTAGTTTCTTAAAGGCTTGCCTTTTTCGAGCATGTGCTCAATACGTGCGTATGTGCCCTCATTATGAAGAAGCTTCATAAATTCTTCGACTTCCAGATCTAATAGCTCTTGTTCGCTTATAGTTTCTGTAAGGTCTTTGTCACCGCCAGAAAGTACAGCCCCAAGATGGCCGCAAACTACGCCATCATATGGTGTGGCTTTACCTGATTTTTGTAGATCAGACACTGCCATATCGAGGGCGAGTTTTGCGCCAGCGCCGCCGATCTTGATATCGGTGAGAGGCTCTTTTTGTGCATAGTCTTTTGCCATTTCAAGGGCGCGTTTCTTCGCATCAAAGAGCAGGCGATCACGATTCATGGTAATACCGTCTGTATGACGCATATAGCCGATCTCTACAGCTTCTTGTGCACTTTTGGCGACAGTTGCAGTGCCGATAGCTTCGAATGATTTGCGTGCTGCGCCAACAGGTGTGGTGTCTGGCGAGAACCAAAGATTTTCTTTACCAATTTTCGCGAGATCTTTTTTGAATTTTGCTGACTCGCGTTCTTGGTTACGAATGATCATTTCTTTACAGCCGCCCCAACCAGGGATAAGGCCAACGCCAACCTCAACGAGGCCGCAATATGTCTCGGCATGCGCTTGGATAGCGTCTGCGCATAGCAGGATTTCACACCCACCACCCAGTGCCATGCCGCTTGGTGCAGAAATAACTGGGAAGGGCGCGTATTTTAAATCCATAAAGACTTTTTGGCCTGTACGTATGAAATCTTCAACTTGTGGCCACATGGCAATATTGATCATGAAGATCGCTAAACCTAGATTTGCACCAGCTGAGAAATGTGACGCTTCGTTGTATATGACAAGCGCTTTATATTCGTCAGACTTTTCTATGAGTTTGCGTGCTTTGATCAGGGCTTCGAAGATTTGTTCATCGAATGTATTCATTTTCGATGTATGTTCGAAACATAATACACCATCACCAATATCCCAAACGCTGGCGGATTTGTTGCTAATAACAGGTTCAGCGCTGAGTTTAATGTCACGTAATAGGAGTACGCCTTCGGGACGTACAATGTCATGATATTTCCCATCAGTTCCGAAATACTGAATTTTTCCAGCTTCGATACGGTAGAAGCTTTGATCGCCAATTTTTGTTAGGATCTCGGGTACGTCTAGGCCTTCTTCTTTGAGTTTTTCAACAAACCAAGCTGCGCCTAGTTCATCGATCATCTCGAAGGGGCCTTTTTTCCAATTATAGCCGAGCTTCATGCCTTCATCGATATCGTGAATTGTATCGGCAATCTCACCAACAAGGGCTGCTGCATATGAAAGTGTGCCTTTTAGAACATCCCATGCATATTGACCGCCATCACTCTCAGTTGTAACGACAGCTTTTAGGCCATGCTTGCCTGCTTTAACAGCTGGGTCTGATGGGCGAGAGGCTTTAATATATTGGCTTTCATCAAAAGAGTTAGCATCAATTTGTAAGGCTTGTTTCTCTTTTGCTTTAGGCTTGTCAGGATTTAGACGATAAAAGCCGCCTTTACCTTTACGGCCTGTATAGCCAGCTTCAATTAGGCCATGAACGAATTTATGATCGATAAATTCATCACGATAAGCATCTTTTTCAGGCAGTGTTGAGAGTAGGCTGTCTGAGAGTTTAGGCATGAGGTCAATGCCGACCAAATCAATCAGGCCAAAAACGCCGGTTTTAGGAATGCCTACTGGCTTGCTCATCACAGCATCGGCAATCTCAATAGAGACGTTATTTTTAATCGCAGCATTCACACCTGCTGTTAGCCAATATACGCCTAAGCGGTTGGCGATAAAGCCAGGTGTGTCATGACAGCGTACTACGCCTTTGCCGAGTTTTTCATCGCAAATTGCTGCGATGGTATCGATGGCTTTTTTATCTGTTTTCTCACCTGTAACGAGCTCTAATAGGCGCATATAGCGAGGTGGATTAAAGAAGTGGGTAATCATGAAGTCTTTAGCAAAAGATTCAGGCTGGCCTTCGATCAATTTATGTAAGGGAATTGTCGAGGTGTTGGAGCTGACGATTGAGCCTTTCTTACGGGCTTTTTCGATTTTCTCATAGGTCGCATGTTTGACTTCTAGTTTTTCTAGAACAACTTCGATGATCCAATCACAATCACCTATGAGGTCGATATTATCTTCAATGGTACCTGTCGTGATAAGTTTAGCATTCTTTTTATGCATAAAGGCTGCAGGCTCAGTTTTAAGCATTTTTGCGACAGCGTCTTTTGCTAAATCTTTGCCTTCAAGCTTGATGTCGAGAAGAACAACTGGAATGCCTGCGTTGGTAAGTTGTGCAGCAATACCGCTGCCCATCACACCTGATCCGATTACGGCTACTTTATTGATTTGTGTCATTCTTATATAGCCTCCAGCACTGTTGCTACGCCTTGGCCACCGCCGATACACATCGTCGCGACAGCGTATTTTTTACCTTCACGTTTAAGAAGGCTGGCGGCTTTACCTGTGATACGGGCGCCAGAAGTGCCAAGAGGGTGACCGAGGGCAATTGCGCCTCCATCAATATTGACTTTGGCTTCATCAATGCCAAGCTCTTTTAAAACGGAGAGGCTTTGTGCAGCAAAAGCTTCGTTGAGCTCCCAGATGTCTATATCCTCAACTTTAAGACCTGCGCGCTCTAAAGCTTTGTGAACGGCAGGGACGGGGCCTATACCCATGATTTCGGCTGCGCAACCAGCAACGGCGATTGCTTTAATGCGCGCGAGCTTTGGTAGGCCGTTTTTATCAGCATATTCTTCAGAAGCAACAAGAACTGCGGCGCTACCATCTGTTAGTGGGGAAGATGTTGCTGCTGTGACTGAGCCGTCTGCTAAGAAAGCTGGTTTAAGAGTTGAGAGTTTTTCTACGGATGAATCTGGGCGGATAGTTCCATCTGCGCTTACTTCGCCAATTGCGACGATCTCATCATCGAATTTACCGCTCTCAGCGGCCGCGGCTGCTTTTTTGTGCGAGCTTACTGCGAACTCTTCTTGTGCGTTACGATCGATATCATATTTTTTCGCTAGGTTTTCTGCTGTTTCACCCATGCCGATATATGCTTGCGGGTATTTTTCAAAAATTGCAGGGTTTGGCATAGGGTTGAAACCGCCCATAGGGATGCGAGACATGCTTTCTACGCCTGCACAAATAAAGGCGTCACCTGCATTCATTTGGATGGAGCCAGCGGCGATATGTATGGCGGTCATAGACGAACCGCAGAAACGATTTACTGTTGCGCCACCAATCGAAATTGGAAGATCTGCATTATTAACGACGAGGCGAGCAATGTTAAAGCCTTGCTCTGCCTCAGGGAAAGCGCAGCCCATGATGAGGTCTTCGACATCTTCGGCTTTAACTTTTGTCTCTTCGACGAGGGCCTTGACCACTGTGGCAGCCAAATCATCAGGGCGTGTTTTTGCTAAGTCTCCTTTGCCTGCAAAATGCATTGGTGAACGCTTAAAGCCACAAATTACAACTGATTTTTCCATTAAGTTTGCCTCCGAATAGACGTGAATATTTTTAAGTATTGTATAACGATATAGTATTAGAATCTATGATTGGTTAAAAAATATTTTATTTGCTGTTTTTCCGTTTGACAGTCCATCATAAATACGGTTAGTGAAAACATAGTTAATATTGTTTATTCGCATCTAATTTTTTGGAGGTTTTACCATGAGTGCAGCGTTAGAAACTGTCAGCGATCCTAGAGGCATGAAACGTGTTTGTAGCAGTTGCGGTACACGTTTTTATGATATGAATAAACGTCCTATTATATGCCCGAATTGTTCAACTGAATTTACAGGTGAAATTAAGGTGAAATCTCGCCGTGGGCGAGGTGCGGTAGATGATGAGCATGAAGATACGCATAAAGAAGCAGAGAAGAAGACTGCTGCGCGTGATGATGACGATGATGAGCTAGAAGATGGCGATGACGAGGCGGATATTGTAAGCCTAGATGATCTGGAAACGACTTCTGGTGATGATGACGATGATATGGATGAGATGGGCGATCTAGATGATGATGACGATCTGGATGAGCTTGATGATGATCTTGGCGATTTAGATGATCTGGATGAAGATCTGGATGATGATGACGATAAAAACTAGATATTAGTTTATATGAGAAATTGAAATGCTTGTTTTTGCGCTGGCTTAAACAGGCATTTTTTTTAGAATTGAAGATAAGGTTGGGGTTGATAATAAGGCTTAAGGGCGATGAAGAAATTAATTGTAAAATTACCGGCTCGTTTTGAAGATTTGGATGTGGCGCGTTTTGGTGAAGCGCTGCAAGATATTTCTATGGCGCATAGTGCGATGCGTGTGGGGAATAACCCAGAAGGCGCGTGGGGCGTTGAATGGTTGTTAAATGATGATTATTGCGATGAAATGAGTGATATCAAAGCACGGTTTTCAGTGATTGAATCGCTTTACGGATATGATCTAGAAGCGCTTGAGTTTAATATCGAAGACGTTCCGGAGGATGTTGATTGGCTACAGCAATGCTATCAGCAATTTCCGCCGTTTACTGTCGGGCCGTTCTTTATTTATGGCTCGCATTATGAGGGCAGTGTGCCTGAGGGGTTAACGGGGCTTCAAATAGATGCGGCAACGGCGTTTGGGTCTGGTGAGCACGGGACAACGAATGGCTGTTTGCAAGCGATGTTGGAGCTGAAAAGCCAAGGGCAGTGTCCATGGAATGTACTGGATATGGGTACGGGGAGCGGGATTTTGGCTGTCGCGGCATGGAAGCTCTGGAAAACGCCGATTCTTGCAGTTGATAATGATGATGAGGCTGTACGTGTTGCGGACGTGCATAGAGCGCTTAACGCGGTGCCTTCAGGAAAAACCGAAATGAGCACAGCGTGCGGTGATGGTTTTAAAACTCAGGAGGTGCAAGCTAAGAAGCCTTATGATTTGATTATTGCGAACATCTTGGCCAGCGCGCTATTAGAGATGGTTGATGGGCTGGTGGAGGTTTTAGATGATAATGGTTATGTGATTCTCTCTGGTATTTTAATAGAGCAATCAGAACGCGTCATTAGCGCTTATGAAGCGCGCGGATTAGTGTTTAAAAAACGCTATGACATTGGTGAGTGGTGTACGCTTATCATGAAGAAGGCTTAGGCGTATTCAAAAGTCTCTCATTTCCTATTCAATTTTATATAGATAGTTGCTGTTTATTCTCCATTTGAGGTGGTATTATTACTTTAGGTGGAGGAGTAAAATGCTTGAAAAATTATGGAATTCAAAATACTTGTCTTGGATTTTGGATGTGTTAGGCATTTTAGCTTAGCCTCATTTCTTGTGTTGGGCTTTTTCTTAAGTTTTATTCTTGATGTTCACCCGTCTTGTTACTTTGCTAATGCGACTATTGTTTATGTAGAGTGTGGTAAAGGATTATTAGGCGTATTTTTGAAATTTTATTTTCAATTTTTTTCACCCTTAACAGCATCGATTGTGCTTTTATTTAGCTATGGCCTTTTTGTATCGGCTGCACAGCTTAATTTTTTTGCTTTCTTGTATGTTTTGTTTTTATTTAGCTCTGCGCTTTTACCGATCGTCTTGGCTTTTCGGATTATATTAAAAATTTCCAAAAGGCTTCTGTGGAAAAGAGGAGCTTATGAAACCAAAGATCGACATGTTGCAATGCTTATGTTGCTGTTTGTCTTGTGTCCGAGCGTATTTGTTCTTGCTCTTAAGTCTTATATTGTGCCTCCACAATCATCTGCGCGTATTATTACGGTTGATATGTGGCACAGTAAGGTTTCTTTCCCTCGCTATCAATTGAAAGACTGGTCATTGATAGATATTGAAAGGCCCGCTGTAGAACCTAACGGATTTAGCTATTTTATATATTCGCGGCAAAAATTAAGCCCCTTTATGAATCTTGATGTTTCATATAGGGAAATTGATCCTTCTTTCGTGGGGGAAGAAAAAATTAGTATAAGATTGGTGCCTCATTACAATGTATTGAGTGAAAAAGAACTGCTTCAAAAGCGTGAGGAGTATTTGCAGGGGGAAATTAAAAAACAATATCGTAAGAGGGAGGAGAAATTTAAGATCGTTCATCCGCTTTACGAATCTGTTGAAAAGATAAAAGACTAGGAAATATATAAATCTGCGATTGATGCGCCGGGTAATAATCCTGATATCTATGTTCATAGAAATGAGCAAGGGGAAATTCACAATATCTTAGAGTGTATTCCACGAGCGCATTGTGCTGAAAAATCTTTTGGAACAGCGCAATATAGGATTAGCTACTCGTTCGATAAAAAATATTTAGATAGCTATTTTGATAGGCATCAAAAAATTATTAATTTCATCGAGCTTCATAGCATTAGTGCAAATGATCCTGAGCCGTTGATGAGAGAGTGATTTTTAAAGGTTTTTGGAATTAATAACCTCATAACGTTGCTACTCTACCGTCACACTCTTCGCCAAATTCCGTGGCTGGTCGACATCGGTGCCTTTAACGACAGCGACGTGATAAGAGAGAAGCTGTACGGGGATGGCATAGAGAATGGGGGCGACAAAGGGGTGTACTTCTCCTGTGACGACGGACCATGTTGGGATGTCTTTAAGCGCGTTGGCGCCTTTCTCATCAGAGATTAAGAATACTTTTCCGCCGCGTGCGACAGTTTCTTGGATATTTGAAGCGTTTTTCTCAAATAAAGGGTCATTGCCTGGCGCAATCACAACAACAGGTACATTATCATCAATGAGCGCGATGGGGCCGTGTTTCATCTCACCTGCGGCATAGCCTTCGGCGTGAATGTAAGAGATTTCTTTCAGTTTTAGTGCGCCTTCAAGGGCTATAGGGTAGAGGCTGTTTCGGCCTAGATAGAGTACGTCTCTTGCTTCTGAGATGTCTTTTGCAATTTTTAAGATGGCATCATCATGCTGAAGAATGTCGGCTGCGATTTGTGGGACATGGCGCAGCGCATCGGCCATTTCATGAAGCTGTTCTGTAGAGATGACTTTACGCTCACGCGCTGTGGCAAAGGCCATACAAGCCAGCGTTGTGATTTGCGTTGTAAAAGCTTTTGTTGAGGCAACGCCTATCTCTGGCCCTGCGAGCGTGTGGAGAACAAGGTCTGATTCGCGCTCAATTGTGCTCTCGATGGTGTTCACGATGGAGAGGATTATTTGATCTTGTGATTTACAATAGCGAAGGGCTTCGAGGGTGTCGAGCGTTTCTCCGGATTGGGAGACGAACACACATATTCCGCCTTGTGGCATTGGCGCTTCGCGGTATCTGAATTCTGATGCTACATCAATTTCGCATGGAATACGTGCGATTTGCTCGAACCAATATTTTGCGACCATGCAGGCATAATAGGCTGTGCCGCAGGCAATAAGCGTAATGCGCGGTGTTTTTGCAAGGGCTTCGATGATGTTATCGGGCAGCGTAATACGGCCTGTTGAGGGGTGTATGTATGAGTTGAGTGTTTCACCAATTACGGCTGGTTGCTCGTAGATTTCTTTGAGCATGAAGTGTTTATATTCGCCTTTACCGCTTGTGGCGCCGCTTTGCGCGGTGATGCGGATAGGGCGTTCTACGGCTTCGTTATCATTAACGTAGATTTGAGCGCCAGAGCGGTTGATGATAACGCGATCTCCATCTTCAAGGAAGGCTATTTTCTTGGTTAATGGGGCTAATGCGTATGAATCACTGGCCATGAACATTTCATTTTCACCGTAACCAATAGCGAGCGGCGTACCTTGGCGACATCCAATCATGAGATTGTCTTGGCCTGCGAAGATAAGTACGATGGCGTACGCGCCTTCTAAGCGTTTAAAGGCTGCGTTTGCAGCGTCTTGCGGCTCTAGACCTTGTTTGAGATAGTCATCGACAAGATGGGCAATGACTTCAGTGTCTGTTTGGGTGTCGAAACGGCATTGTTTTTGCTCTAGCTCTTCTTTGAGCTGGGCGTAATTTTCGATGATACCGTTATGAACTACGGCTACGCGCTCAGTGGCATGTGGATGGGCGTTGTCTTCTGTTGGGCCGCCATGTGTTGCCCAGCGTGTGTGGCCTATGCCGATTGAGCCAGAAATAGGGGCGTTGGCGATTTTTTCTTCTAGATTTCTCAGCTTGCCGCTTGCTCTGCGGCGATCAAGGGCTTTGCCATTGAGGGTGGCAATGCCTGTGGAATCATAGCCACGATATTCCAAGCGTCTTAGCCCTTCAATTAAAATGGGGGCTACGTCTTTATTTTCGCTTAAAATACCAATGATACCGCACATTTTTCTTCGTACTTTCTTTCTCAATGCATTTTCATTATTTGCTTATATTTTGTAATTGGCGCTTTTGTTGGCGCTGGTTACGAGGAAAATGCAAATTACTCAATTCTTATGTTAGAAGATTAAGAATTTCGTGAATAATCGCAAGTCAAAACATGTTGCAAAGCGTTACATATTAAGGTGTTTTAGCAAATTTAGATGAAAGATTCACGGTTTGTGATGTGTTTTGTGTGTTTGGGCGGGATTTCTGGAGTGAATTTACGGGTGTACTTGTTCTCGTTGCGGGGGCGTACGGGATGGTTTTTATGGGAGCGGCTCTGGTTGATTGCTGTTTTTCTAGCTCTTTTTCTAGAGCGCTCATGGCGTTTAAAAATCCCTCGCATGCGCTTAATGCTGGAGAGCTCCAGCATAAGGTGAGTGCCATTAAGGCGCATATATAATAGGCTTTGGGCATGAGATGCCTTTTTTAGGTATGGTGAAGAGCAGCTTAGAGTTTAAGATGCTTTTGAGCGTTTTTTCTTAGCAAGGGCTGCTGCTTTGAGTTTGCGGTATTTTGCAGCCCAGCCTTGGCGGACTTCTGCGACATCTCTGGCTATGGATAAGGCATCTGCAGGGACATCTTCTGTGATTGTTGATCCGGCGGCTATAAAGGCACCATCATCGATGGCAACTGGTGCGACGAGATTGACGTTAGAGCCAACCATTACATTCTTGCCGATAATTGTTTGGTGCTTTTGAAAGCCATCATAATTCACAGTGATCGCGCCAGCAGAGAAGTTGACATCTTCACCCATGATCGTATCGCCGACATAGGCGAGATGGCCAATTTTCGAGCCTTTACCAATTTTAGATTTCTTGATTTCTACGAAGTTTCCAATGCGGGCGTCGCTGCCTATATCAGTGCCTGGGCGTATACGTGCGAATGGACCAATGGTCGCTTCGGAGCGAATGATGCAGTCTTCTAAATAGCTGTACGCTTTTATGTGTACGCCTTTTTCCAGTTTCACAGCTGGCCCGAAAAATACGTTCGGTTCAATGATGCAATCTTGGGCGATTTTTGTGTCATGATGGAAATGTACGGAATTTGGCTCTAGCATAGTAACGCCAGCTGCCATAAAGCTGTTTCTTGTGTTGTCTTGGAAAATGGATTCTATTTCTGCTAAGTCAGCGCGAGAATTGCATCCTTTTAGCTCCGAAGGTGTTTTGCAGACGAAACTGGCGCAATTTACGCCTTCTTTGCTGGCGATTTTGACAATATCGGTTAAATAATACTCATTTTGTGCATTATCACTGTCTATTTTGCCTATCCAGCTTGAAAGTTTCTCCGAATTTACACAAAAAGCACCCGCATTTACGAGGTTTATGGCTTTTTCTTTCGCTTTTGCATCTTTTTCTTCGATAATCGCTGTTACATAGCCGTCTTTGTTGGTTATGAGTCTGCCATAGCCTTTAGGTTCTTCAAGCTCCATGCTTAAAACTGAAAGCTCGGTGAGTAAATCTTCTGATCGAGCCTTTATCAGGCCTTTAAGTGTTTTTGAGGTGATAAGGGGGCAATCGCCAAGCAATATAACGACGTCACCTTTGAAATCTTTTAGGGCGTTTAGGGCGCATTTCACTGCACCGCCAGTACCATTACGATCTTTTTGGATAACTGTTTCATGAGGTGCGACGGCCTTTTTAAGGGCAGGCATATCGGGGCCGATAACAGTTATTATTTTTTGAGGTTTGAGCTTGAGAGCACTGTCTAAAACCCAATTAATCATTGGTTTACCAGCAACTTCATGCAGGACTTTGGGTTTGTCGGATTTCATCCGTGTTCCCATGCCAGCCGCCAAAATTATAATTGCAAGTGGTGTATCGCTCATAACAAACTTCATAGCGAAGTTATGGGTAAAGCTCAAGCTTATCTTGTCTCTTATCGTGCTGTGATCACAATTATTTTAATTCGCTGTGTGTTTTAATCTGCTTCGGTGACACGTTTTTCAGCAACAATGATTTGGCCTTCATTTTGATATTCAGCCAAATGCATGAATAGAGTGCCATATGCTGTCTTAACGCGAATCTTTACTGGGATAGCCGGTGCATTTTCTGCCATTTTACCAAGCCATACTGTAGGCATAGTGCCGCGTTCACGTCCTTGTTCTTGGATTGACATCCAGCCGCGTGGTTTTTTGTGCCATTCTCCTGCGACAGGGGTCACTTCTACTGTGCATTCAGCAGCGTCGCCTGCATAGATATTATATGTGCTTGATTCAAGTGTTGTATTTTTTACATGTTTGAATTTTTGCTCGAAACGGCGCTTACCATCGAATACTTCAGCGCTACCTTCGCACTTATTGGTTTCATTGTAATCGTTTAAAACTTGCAGGGTTGCCGTTAGGGCATCAATCGTATGATCAGTCAGTTCTTGGCTGACGTCTCTTTTTTCATTTTTAGAATATTCATCAGTTATTTTTAGGGATTTAAATGTGCCATCACGATTATAGAGATATTCTTTGATATCGATATCTTCTTCCCAGCCTGTTGTTGATTTATGCATATCTGGTTTAAAGGCTGTTTTGTCTTCAATGCGGCCATGGCTTTCAAATGTGCCTTCCCAAGGTGCAAGTTTGCCTAAAAAGCCTCTGGTTTTTGCATCAAGGATTAGATCGTATTGATTATTTTTATCTGTTTTGATGAGGAGAGTGGCTTGCACGGCGTGGATGCCGCCTGCATATACTTCATAGGTGAGAGTTTGCTCATTTGCTTTAGCAGGTGAGATAAGAAGCAGTAATAAAGCGAGAATTGCTAAGCTTGTATTAATTATATAAGCCGGGGAGCGTGATTTCTCGCCCGCCAAGGCCTTGCTTGAATTTCTTAACTGCGCTGGCGCTTTCATCGTTCATTCCTCCAAGGTCTAGGGAGATGTACCCTTTATCTTTTAAATGTAGCATCGCTTGCCATAGAAGCAAATGATGTATATTGGCGCTGCGCCCCGCCGTTGAATTCCATCCAATTTGATAGGTGGCGCTTCGTCCATGACAGAGTAGCAAGATAAATCCTAATAATTTGTTACTTTTATAGGCTTTGGCGATGAATAATTGATTATTTTTGGCAAAAACCTCAATCATAGGCAGTAAAAGCTTTACAGATGGGCCGTTATACTGCTTTTGCGCTTTATCTTTTGCGTATAATAAGAGGAGCTCTTTAATATCATCTGCGTCATGGCTGAAAATTGTTTTAATTGTTTCTTCGTTTTTCTCGGCTTTTTGAAGTGAGCCTCTCCATTTTTTCTTTAAATTTTTACGAAGGGTGTCTTGATTGTTCGATAAGTCTATCCACGCTGTTTGATAGGCTGCATTTGTAGAGCGCTTATAGCCTTGTTGCTGAAGAAAACTTCTGATTTCGAGAGAGTCTTCGATTTCGGGAATTAGGCGTATTTTACGGCCAATACGTTTGGGGAATTCTTTTTTTAAGGCGCATATAAAAGCTTTGAAATTTTCTTCTGTATCATAGCCTTCAAACCAAATAGGCCCGCGATCAATGATTAAGGCATGTAAAAAAGAATTGAGGGCTTTTTTTTCTAAGATTTGAATATAGCCAGCAGGTGTGCCATTAATATGAATTAAACCTATTCTAAAGGATAGGTTTTGGGTTATTCTCATTGTAATTGCATAACAGTGAGATTGAAGAATATTTAAAAAATTAACATTATCGCAATATTTTTTTTCTATATTGGAAGTATCTATATGAGTGTTTTCTTCTAGCCATTTAATTTCTATTTTATGTGCTTGTTTGTTGGTCATTAGAATTGCGATAAAAGGGGTTAAATAGGTTTATGCATAGTATCGAATCTGAGGACGTTGATCTACCACAGAAATTTTTTGCTGCCTGCGCACGAGACTTTCGATTCTTAGAAGAGAATCATGATTATCGCTTTATTTCAGGCGTGGTTGAATATCGAAATAATTATAAGCTCATAAAGCCCTATAATAGAGGGCACTATCGTGATGGTTGGCGTGTAGTTAGCCTTTATGAAAGTGCATCTGATTCTATAGAAATTGTATTTGATTCAGCTGGTTTTTTTATTGAAGGTTTTGTCTATTACAACCCTGTTGATCGCTATGAGTTTAATCATGTGTTGGGCGCAGCGAAGAAGAGCTGTGAGGATTTAGAGGAGCGTATGGGGCTTTATGAGTCCCAAATGATTGAAGACAAGGTTTCAGCTATCGCACGAGGCATCAAGCAGTATAAAAAATATTTCATTGCCCCGGAGGCTAAGTTTAAAGCGCGTGTTGAGGTGGTGAAAACTCAACGCATAGAGCAGAGCGTTCGTCAATATTTTGAATATCAAATGAAAGATACATGTGAGCGTGCTGCTTTGGCATTTTTAGAAAAAGATTATGATCAGGTGATCTCGCTTTTATCACCCTTGGAATCATACCTTGGCATGGCGGATCTCAAAAAGTTGAAATTAGCGACGCGTTATGATGAGCAGAGTTACTAAGCTGTAAAGCTTTTATCCTTGATTTTATGTGCTGATATGGCCATTATCTGGCCGATCATCATTAATAGATATAGGATTTAAGTTTATGGCACAGCTGCAACATGCATATATGGATTTAGAAACAGCGATTGAAAAGGCGTGGGACGGGCGTGATGCTCTTACGCCTAACACAACTGGTGAGCAGCGTGATGCGGTTGAGCAGGCATTGTCTATGCTTGATAGTGGGCAGCTTCGTGTGGCTGAGAAAATTGATGGTAGCTGGCATGTGCATCAGTGGGCCAAAAAGGCGGTTCTTTTATCTTTTCGTTTAAATGATATGGCGCCGATTACTGGCGGACCAGATGGTTCTAGTTGGTATGATAAAGTGCCGAGCAAGTTTGATGGATGGGATGAAGCCAAGTTCAAAGAAGCGGGTTTTCGTTCTGTGCCTAATGCTGTTGTTCGTCGTTCAGCATATGTTGCTAAAGGCGTTGTTTTGATGCCCTCTTTTGTAAATATTGGCGCGTATGTTGATGAGGGGACTATGGTTGATACATGGTCGACTGTTGGTTCTTGTGCGCAAATTGGTAAGAATGTTCACCTTTCTGGTGGTGTTGGCATTGGCGGAGTTTTAGAACCCTTGCAGGCTGGGCCGACTATTATCGAAGATAATTGTTTTATTGGTGCACGTTCAGAAGTTGCTGAAGGCGTGGTTGTTGAAGAAGGTGCTGTGTTGTCTATGGGCGTGTTTATTGGCGCTTCTACTAAGATTATTAATCGTGAAACAGGTGAAATTCATATGGGCCGAGTCCCGGCTTATAGTGTTGTCATTCCTGGTACATTGCCGGGTAAACCATTACCAGATGGTACGCCTGGTCCTAATTTAGCTTGTGCTGTAATTGTGAAAACTGTTGATGAGCGTACGCGCTCTAAGACTGGTATTAACGAGCTTTTGCGCGATTAATAATTTAAAAAAATGTGTAAATTTGAAACCAGCACCTTAAAGTTGTTGGTTTTTTATATGACTGAGTTTGTTTTTGTTGCGCTACTGCATGCTATATGTTAAATAGTGTGCGTTAACTTAGTAGAGTAATTGCGTTTTGGTTTTGAGTATTCTTAATAATGTATTTCGTGATGCGATCGAAGAAATAGAGCTTCGGGAAACAGTGCCATTGAGCCCGTACGATCCTATTGGTCGGCGTCCATTATCTGTTCACGATAAAGTTACTATTATAAACAATGCATTAGATAATTATGAAGGGCAAAGTTTAGAAGAATTAAAAAGACAAGCTTTAGGTGATACAAAAAAACAAGAACAATTAGAACTCGATGGATTTGGGTTAACGCATACTTTGAATTTCAGAGCTCATTTATCTGATCAAGTATATGTTTTGCGTCAAGAAGAGTGGGCGCAACGCCAGCAAGAAATTAATGGTCTCAAGGAAAAATGTGAGGGTTCTTTAAGGCTCGCTAACGATCTCAAGGCACAGGCTGTCAAAGCTAAACTCCATAAAAATTTAGAGTCTTACAAAGAGTTATCAGATGAAATTGAAGAATATTTCGCAGAAGAAAAAATGCATGTGGCACTAGCATGCTATCGTATTTTGAAGCGTAAAAAAGGTTTTCAGCAGGATGATATCTCTCAAATCAAACTACGAAAAAATGGGTATATGCCTTCTATCGGACATGAGATTGAGTTTGTTCACCCATTGATACGCCGCTTAAAATTTAGTCCTGAAGGTCTCTCTTTTCAAAAAAGCTTTGAATCTGAATATAAAAAGCCGATTGAAGAGATATTTATAGCGATGATTGTTCATGATATCGGCGAAGAAAATGGCCTGTTTTATGAAGATATGCGTGATGAAATTATTGGTGAATTACACCGTATGGGGGTTGAGTATGGTGAATATGAGCATCATTTGACTAACATAGCAGCTCAGCATATGGAGCGCTTAACCGATTGCCGAAAATTCAAGATGGAAGATTTGGAGCGCTTATTTGGCGAAGATCATGATTTTGAAATGCCTGATTTTTCACATATGCATCCCGGCGATATTATGCCGCTTGAGCAATTTAATGATAAATTCTGGAATTTGATGCGTTATTTGCCTGATCACGGGCGTGACAATCTTCAGGTCTATGCATATTGGGAGCCCCCTAAAGAAAAAGCTTCTACGAAATTACAGGTTATAGAAGAACAACTTAATGGCCGAAAAGTTGATAGGCGTATTGGACCGCCTTCTGCTCAAGAGTTGTCAGATATGCGTGATAAAAAATTACGAATTATCGTGACGCGCTATGGTTACTGTCATAAGGATACACCAGTTGGTGAGCGTTTGTTTGCGGTTGATGAAGGGGTGTATCATGCAACAGTCGTCAAGGATATTGCTTGCGATATTGCAAAACGTGTAGATACAAATCAAAATGGCTCAACTATGCTAGCGCGTGGGGATTCGCCAAGTAATGGTCAGCATTATGTTGATAAGAAAAATCAGATTTGGGATGGCTATACACTTGAGAAAAGTTTTGGCAAAAATAATTATATATCCAAGACTGCCGAACCATTAATCATTGGCTTAGATGAAACAAGAAAAATTACGGCGGAAATACTCAGATTTTATTATAACTTAGCAGCTGATCACGAAAATAATAAACGCAAGACTATCAGTCCTTTTAACAATCCTACGATTGAATTTGTTACACGCGCGTTGGGTGAAATGGATTTTTACAAGTATTCCAGTGATATTGCTCATCCTCTATGTAACTTGCTGGTCGAGCTTTATGAAGCGCCTCCTTTAGGTTTGGTGCAAGACCCTAAGGCTATTTATAATACAGTCCTTGAGGCGTTAAAAAATGTGGGTGGTGAAAAAATAACAGCACGCATTGAACGTATGGATGGTGAGTATTTTAATTTGCCAGAGGATCAAACGTATGAAGAAAAATTACGAGAAATTTCTCGTGAAATATATGAAATTAACAAAATGCAAAAATCATTAGATCATGACAAAACATATAGAGAGCGTGAAGAGCAAGATTTAGCAAATGAAGCTATGGCTGCAAAGGTTATAAATGCAGCTAATGATATTGGCGGTCCGTAAGCTATAAGCCTTGATAATTATTCAAGATACACGTAGAAGATGTGTATGAGCGTTATTGAACTTACACAAAAATTAATTGCTTGCGCATCTGTCACCCCGAAAGATGAAGGGGCGCAAGTTTTGTTGAAAGATTTTCTAGAAAATTTAGGTTTTGAATGTCATTGCCTTGAGTTTGGTGAGGGTGGTGAGGCTGTGCCGAATTTATTTGCACGCCTTGGCACTGATGGGCCTCATTTATGCTATGCGGGGCATACTGATGTCGTACCAGCTGGTGATGATGATGCGTGGACGTACGGAGCGTTTACTCCGCACATACAAGATGGCGTACTTTATGGGCGCGGTAGTAGTGATATGAAAGGTTCGGTCGCGGCTTTCGCAAGCGCTGTGGCTCAGTTTGTAAAGTCTGGCGTGTTTAAAGGCTCAATCTCTATGTTGATTACAGGAGATGAAGAAGGGCCGTCCATTAATGGTACAGTACGCGTACTGGAATGGATGAAAGAGAATGGCCATGTGCCTGATGTAGCGCTCGTTGGTGAGCCGACAAATCCAGATCATTTGGGGCAGGAAATTAAAATAGGGCGTCGTGGCTCTTTAAGTGGTTCTATTACGGTGAGTGGTAAGCAAGGGCATGTGGCTTATCAGCATTTGGCCGAAAATCCTCTTCCAGCCTTGGTAAAATTGCTTGATGCACTGGCAAATCATCGATTTGATGAAGGAAATGCGTTTTTTCCGCCTACAAATTTAGAGATTACGACTATTGATGTTGGAAATCAGGCTGAAAATGTTATTCCAGCCAGTGGAAAGGCCGTATTTAATGTTCGTTTTAATGATAAATGGTCAAAAAACACGCTTTCTGAGGCTATTAAACGTATTTTAGATGCTGTTGGCAATGAGTATGAATTAGAGTTATGGGGGAACGCGGAAAGCTTTATGACGGAGCCAGGGCACTGGACGGAAGTTGTTCGCGATGCGGTTGGTGATGTTGTGGATGCCGTGCCTGCTTATACGACCAATGGCGGTACATCGGATGCGCGTTTTATCACGAATTATTGTCCTGTTGTTGAATGTGGCGCTATTAATGCGAGCATTCATCAAGTTGATGAGAATGCACGCGTTGAAGATTTAGAAAATTTAGAGAAAATCTATGTCCGTATCTTAGAACGCTATTTTAATGTTTAAAGAGGGGCTTCTAGGACGCTTCTTCAAACTCGCCTAGCTCTGTTTTTAGAGGTCGCTCTAAAAGCTTATCAATGGCTTCATCGATAGTAATTTTATCGCTTAGAATATCATTTACCGCCTGACATATCGGCATTTCAATGCCATGCTTATGCGCTAGCTCTATAACAGCTTGCGCTGTGTGTACGCCTTCTGTAACTGCGTTTCTTGTGCTTAAAATTTCCTGCATGGTGCGGCCTGCGCCAATCTCTGCTCCAAGAGAGAAATTGCGGCTTTGCATAGAAGAAGCGGTGAGCATTAAATCGCCTATACCGCACATGCCAAGCAAAGTCTCGTGTCTCGCGCCCAGAGATACGCCAAGACGTGCCATTTCAGTAATGCCTCTCGTCATAAGGGCCGCACGCGCGCTTTCGCCAAGATGCTTGCCTTCGACAATGCCGCTTGCAATGGCTACTACGTTTTTAAGGGCGCCACCAAGCTGTACGCCTAGGACATCATCGCTAAGGTAGGGTCTGAAAGTTGGTGTGGAGAGCTCTTTTAAAAGCGCCCCTCCTGTTGAAGGGCTATATGTACCAATTGTTACAGCCCCCGGAAGGCCTTGTGCTATTTCGCTGGCAAATGTAGGGCCTGTAAGGATCGCAAAATCACCTTTGGGCATCACTTCATGGGCTACTTGGCTCATGAGAAGGCCGGATGATATTTCAATGCCTTTAGCGCAGATAACGATATATGTACCTTCGTTGATGTGAGGCTTCATTTGCTCAAGGCTAGCGCGAAGATATTGCGCTGGGCTGACCAATAAGATGATATTTTTGGATGAAATCTCTTCGATTGAGGTTGTTGCTTTAAGGCTGGGATGAAGATCAATCCCTGGAAGAAAAACTGTATTTTCATGTTTTTCGTTGATGGCATTCACAACTTCTTCTTCGCGTGCCCATATGGTGACGTCTCTTCTGTCACTGGCAAATACTTGAGCGAGCGCTGTACCCCATGCACCTGCACCTACTACACCAATTGAAGTCATGAAATCTCCTTATAATATATTTATGCTTTAACCCCAGCACCATGCCTTTTTTCTGCAGTCGGATCAAGTGGCCAACGCGGACGAGCTTTGAAGTTAAGTGGAGCTGAGTTGCCTAAAGTCAAGTGTTCAAGCCCAGCCCAGGCGATCATGGCAGCATTATCTCCGCAGAGTTTAAGCGGGGGCGCATAGGCGCGAAACCCTTTTTCCTGGCATAGATCTTCAAGTGATTCGCGGATGGCTGTGTTTGCCGAAACGCCGCCTGAAAGGACAAGAGTTGGTGATTTGGGGGTGTAATCTTGCATGAATCTATCGATTGCGCGTTTGGCGCGATCGCTAATGACTTCTGCTACGGTTTGCTGGAAAGCGCAGGCCAGATCGGCGATGTCTTCGCGGCGTAAATCACCTTCGGGTAGTGCATCTGCTGCGAGACGTACGGCTGTTTTAAGCCCAGAAAATGAGAAATCGAGTTCCTTACGCCCTTTCATAGGCTTTGGCAGGTCAAAGCGCTTCATTGCGGCTTTGGGGGCTTTGCAGCTTTGTGCAATTTTTTGTATTTCAGGGCCGCCAGGATAGGGGAGTCCCATCATTTTTGCACATTTATCGAAGCATTCTCCGGCGGCATCATCTAATGTTGTGCCCCAGCGTTTATATTGCCCGACAGATTCGGCGACCAATATTTGAGTATGTCCGCCTGAGACTAATAGTAACAGATAAGGGAATTCAATATCATCGGTTAAGCGCGGTGTTAGGGCATGGCCTTCAAGATGGTTTACGGCTATGAAGGGGATATTCTGAGAAGCTGCAATCGTTTTTCCAGCCATCATGCCGATCATAACCCCGCCAATAAGGCCTGGGCCGCAGGTCGCTGCGACGCCATCTAGGTCTGAGAAGCTTATAGCTGCATCTTCAATAGCAGCTTTTATAAG
>NZAJ01000044.1 GCA_002687495.1 Micavibrio sp.
CTAATATGCGCATATGGCCTTGATCCATAGCGAAGAGAATATCAAACGCTTCAAAATCTTGCGGCGCTAATTTTCGTGCACGCAGAGAAGATAAATCCACCCCTTTTGCGCGCGCAGTCTCTATACTGCGATGATCGGGCGGCTCCCCGATATGATAGCCATGCGTCCCGCAGCTATCAATTCTAAGAGCAAGCCCTTTAGCGTTAGCAAGGTGGCGTAATATCCCATCCGCACTCGGCGAACGACATATATTTCCGGTACATACAAAAAGAACAGATTTCATAGCTTAAGAGCTAATGCAAAAGCCATATAAATTCAATGGAATAAGTTTGTGGTCTTTCGTAAGTGCGGTATTTTTCAAAAAAACTTTGAAGATTAATATGCATGCGCTTATATCTTAAGCATGAAACAAGAAACTAAAATGAGATTACGTCGTTCATTAAGGCTCGCATTGATAGCGGCAGCGCTGGGGGCAGCGATAGGCTTTATTCAGCTTTATATGCAAGCAAGCCCATCTTCTGAACAAGGGCAAAGCGCTTCTCTGGCGATTATGCCACGCGTAGGTGGGGAGTTTACGGCACTGGATCAAGATGCAGCGCTTATTACGCAAGATATCTTTCAAGATCATTATAGCCTTGTTTATTTCGGTTTTACCTACTGCCCTGCAATCTGCCCGACAGAGCTGCAGAAAATGACAGCTGCCCTGCAAAAGCTTGAAAACCATGCCCCTGACAAAGCCAAGCAGCTCCAACCTTTTTTCGTCTCCATCGACCCAGAGCGCGACACACCTGAAACAGTGAAAAGCTATATCAGCCTTTTTCACCCGAAATTTAGCGGTATTACAGGCAATCCAGAGCAGATTGCGCATCTAAAAAAGCTTTATCATGTCTTTGCGGAAAAAGTCTGGAATGAAGAGGCGGATAAAAACTCGGATGATTATACGATGGATCACAGCTCTTATATTTATCTGCTCAATCCTGAAGGGCGCTTACTCGCAATGTATCGCATGAAAGATGATGCCGATAAGATCGTTAAAGACTTGGAACAAAAAATCGCTAATCTTTAAAAAAATTCAAGCGAACTTACGTAAAAAATAGCAGATAAATCAGTAACTTACTGATTCTTAATAACAATTCATTGCGCTGCACAATGAAGTTTTCTTGTTTTCTATCCTTGATTGACGTTAGGCTGAGCTTAATTCGGATCTAAGGCTTCACCTTAGAGATGCCCTATTTTTTTACAACGCTGTCTAAAGGATATAAGCATGATTTTAACTAAACGCCTGTTGCTCTGCTCAACACTCGCTTCAGCAAGTCTTTTCGCCTTAAATATCGCTGTCACTTCCGATGCCAAGGCGGCTGGTTTCTACATTCAAGAACAATCTGTAAAAAGCTTAGGAAGTGCTTTTTCAGGCTCTGTGACAAATCTTCAAGATCCAAGTACAGTTTACTTCAATCCCGCAGGGATGACGAAGCTTAAAGGCACGCAGTTCCAAGCGGCAGCGCATTTACTCGTTCCTAATGCAAGCCTAAGCGATACAGGCTCGACCTATGCGGGCGGTGCAACCTCAATGACAGGCGGTGACGGCGGTAACCCATATGAGCCAACACCGGTACCAAACGCATTTTTAACGCATCAAATTAATGATTATTTCTGGGCTGGCGTCTCTGTGACTGCACCATTCGGCCTTGCGAACCACTATGGGAATAATTGGTTTGGACGTTTTGACTCTATCAATACAGAATTGAAAGTCATCGATATTCAGCCAAGTCTTGCTTACAAAGTGAATGACAAACTCTCTATTGCCGGTGGTTTAAACTTACAGCGCTCAGAAGCGCGTTTAAGCCAGGCCGCTTATGCTGGCGCAGGGACAGAAGGGATCTCGACATTAGATGGAAGCGAGAGCGTTGCTGTTGGCTATAATCTTGGCTTTATCTTGAAACCATTACCTAAAACATCATTTGGTGTGAGCTACCACTCTGCGATCCAGCACGAGCTAGAAGGCACGATTAAAACAGAAGGTACAGGCGTAGCTGATTTTGATGTGGCTGGAGAAGCTGAGCTAAACCTGCCGGAAATCGTAAAAATGGGCGTTGCGCATGAGCTAAATGATAAATTGACTTTGCAAGGGCAAGCGACATGGTTTGGCTGGAACGAATTTCATGATATTACAAGCGTCACAAAAGAGAACTTCTCTATTCTGGGTGGCGCCTTTTCTCGCAATGTTGGTGATACGGTTTCATCAATTACACAAGGCTACCAAAATACATGGACATACAGTGTAGGCGCTGAATATAAAGCCACTGATCAATGGACAGTTCGTGGCGGTATGCAATTTGATGAGACACCAACAACAGACCAATACAGAACCTCTAGAACGCCAGATGGTGATAGAACATGGCTTTCTGCTGGTGCAACGTACCAAATGAGCGATAGCCTAGCGCTAGACTTTGCTGGAACTTACATCTGGATTGAGGATGGCACGATCGATGTTGATCGTAACAATAGCTTCTCAACAGCTGTACAAAGCGAAGTGAAAGCGAACACATCAGGCAGCGTTGGCATCTTCGCTATGGGCGTAACATACAAATTCTAAGAGAAACCAGCCTTTAAAATATAAAGCTATAAAATGGAGCTTAACTTAATCTTCTATGATCGAGTTAAGCTTCATTGCTAAGCCCATAGAGCCTTTTATTTTCAGCTTACCCATCATAAAAGCAATATTAGGGTCTTGTTTGCCACTTAAGATATCTTCGAAAGTCTCAATCTTACAGCTAAGCTTAAGATCTGGCTCATCTGTTTCCACAACATGCGAAATCACAGCAGGACTTTGCGTTGTATCGATAAAAATCTGTCCATCATCTTTAAAATCAAGCACGATCGTCGCATCAAGCCCGCCAGCTAAAGACATTTTCTCTTTAATTTTTTGTGTAACAGTTTCTATTCCCATTTATGAACCCCTATTATGTATAGTATATTAGCTTATTATACGATAAAAGCGCTGAAACTCCAAAAGGGATTGCGAGAAATAACCCTCAGTGTTAATGTTAAGTTGCATATTTGTAATCAATAACCGTTCGGTTAAATATCATATACAGACTTATAAGCAGGCTTTTTATAGACATGTCAGAATATTCTTTTAAGAAAACAGCTCTAAAAGCATTAATGGGCACAGCAATTTTGTCCTTATCTGCATTCATGCCAATGTCTGCAAAAGCACAAGAATTAAACCCGGATATCTATTTCTTTCCGGCAAAAGCATGGACAGTTTCCAAATCAGCCAACACATGCCGCATAACAAACCAATTCAATAATGGCTATATTGTTGAAATCGCAGGCTCACAGTCTTGGGTCGATGTTTTGAATATTAATTTCCGTCAAGCGATCTTTGAGCAAGGAAAAGACTATGACGTGAAATTAACAGTACCAGGCAAAGAGGCTATCGCTCTAAAAGGCCATGCCCCTAATCCAGCCGGACTATCAACAAATTTAAAACGCCATAAAGAGCTTTATAAAGACATTACAACATCATCTGTTTTTGATATTGAAATTGAAGGTAATGCTTTTCGCTTTTACTTAACAGGCTTTGCCAGCAATGTTAAAGATTTTGAACGCTGTATGGGCGGCTTAGAATCCGAAGAAGGAAAAATCAAACAAGCGCAGACCGATCAAGAGCCAGAGCTGGTCGCGGTATCACGCACATCAAATCAGCTCGATGAAGACCTTATTGAGACAAATGAAGCGATGCTGATGGAACAAGACATTATGGATGTTACCGTCACTGATGCACAAGGCGAAGAGATTTATAGCGATGAGACACTTCCCGCAGAAGAGGAAGATATAATCGTTGAAATCCATGAAGAAGTGAGTGAAGACGATGTGGCCGAGCTAGCCTCAATGACGCCTATGCCCGAGGATGAAGAGATCATCGAAGAAAAATTCATCCCTGCAAGCGAAGTGAAAGAACCTATTATCTCTCCTGAAGAGCAGCATGCTGAAATTAAGCCGCCATCTCCTCCTGCAGAAGTAATCCAAGCCGAAGAGGTCAGCAAAAAACAAATTATCAAATCAATTAAGACCCCTGATACGATCGTTCATAAGAAATCAAGCAAAGCTAAAGCTGATTTCAGATCAGAGCGCGTAAATACGGAAGATTATGGCGCTTCGAGCATGTTGCTCTCAACGATTCAAGACCTTAAGGCGAAAGTAGAAGCTTTAGAAACTGAAAATAAAGCGCTGAATTCTGATTTGCAAATGAGCTTACAAGCGTCGCAAAAAGAAGGTGTGGCCATTGCAACAGATAACTGGAATTTAGAGCGCGCAACATTGAAATATAATGAAGCGGAGCGTCAACTTAAAAGCCTCTCAATAAAGCTACAAGCTGAACGCGCTAAATGTGCGGCTGAGAAAAAAGACCTTGAAATGACACTGTTCGATCCGCAAATTACAGAAGCCAGCCAGCTCGCACATCTAGCAGAGCTGCAAGCTGAATTGGCGGAAGCAAAGGCTGAAATCGCACGTCTAAGAAGCGGCCTGTAATAGGTAAGTCTTGTATCTAATTAAAAAAAGCAGGCCAATAAAAGCCTGCTTTTTTATTATCCTTGAAGGAGTAAGGCTAAATTTAGTTTAGCTCGCAAGTGCTGTTTCGATTGCGCTGATACCGTTAGCAGCTTGACTAGCATCCGGCCCACCAGCTTGCGCCATATCAGGACGGCCGCCGCCGCCTTTACCGCCAAGTGCTTCGCTACCTGCGCGCACGAGATCAACAGCACTGATATTGCCGCATAGATCACTCGTCACACCAACGACAATTGAAGCTTTACCATCATTTGTCGCGACAAGCGCCACTACACCGCTGCCAATCTTGCTTTTAAGATCATCAGCCATCGGCTTAAGGTCTTTAGGTGGGAAGCCATCCAAAACCTTACCAATGAATTTAACGCCGGCGATAGTCTTCGCATCCTCGGCACCATCAACACCTTGTGTAGCTTTGCTACGGCGTAGATCGCCAAGCATTTTGTCGAGCTTCTTATTTTGCTTTTCTAACTCTGCAGCGCCTTCAGGCTGAGCCTCTTGGAGCGCGTTATCATCAAGCGCGAGAATTTCATTGCGCAAACGTGTATTTTCGTTTGTAAGGCGGTTCAGTGTCTCTTGCTCTTGCGCTGCTTGCGCCGCTTCATAAGCCTCAACGCGTGCGCCTGTGATGGCCTCTAAGCGACGTACGCCTGAAGAAAGAGCGCCTTCAGAAATAATTTTGAACTGACCAATCTCGCCAGTGCTTTTTGTGTGCGTACCGCCGCAAAGCTCAACAGAGAACACCTTCTCACCTTCATCGCGCCCCATAGCAACAACGCGCACCTCAGAGTCATATTTCTCACCAAAAAGCGCCATTGCGCCGCTTGCCTTGGCCTCTTCAAGATCCATAACGCGTGTGATAACAGGGCTATCAGCCTTTATCTCATCATTAACAATCTGCTCAACTTGAGCGATTTGCGCCTTACTCATAGCCGTTGGTTGGCTAATATCGAAACGCGTACGCTTTTCATCTTGAAGCGAGCCTTTTTGGCTTACATGCTCACCTAGAACGCGGCGAAGCGCTTCGTGCAAAAGGTGTGTCACAGAGTGATTAGCGCGAATGGCTGAGCGGCGAAGATGATCAACTTCCATCTGTACGTTTTCGCCAACTTTAACCTCATCTGCCGTACGTACGACATGCGCAAACACGCCGCCTGCAAATTTACGACAATCAAGCACTTCAATTTCGCCGCGTGAATGCGTAAGGCTGCCTTTATCACCAACCTGACCACCACTTTCTGCATAGAATGGTGTTTGGTTCGTGACAATATAGCCTTCTTCACCGCCTTTAAGCATCTCAACGCGGTGTCCATCTTTAACAATCGCTAGAATTTGCCCTTCAGCCGCTTCTTTTTCATAGCCTAAAAACTCGGTCGGGCCATGATCATCGGCAATATCAAACCAGATTTTTTCATTCGCGGCATCACCGGTACCAGACCAAGCCGCACGTGCGCGGGCTTTTTGCTCATTCATACAGGCATCAAAACCATCTGTATCAACACCAATATCTTTAGCGCGCAAAGCATCCTGTGTGAGATCAAGCGGGAAGCCGAATGTATCATAAAGCTTAAAGGCAACATCTCCTGAGAGCTTCTCGCCAGTTCCCAGTTTTTCAGTTTCCTCATCCAGCATCTTCAAACCGCGATCTAGCGTCGTTTTAAAGCGCTTTTCTTCTGATTCCAACGTTTGAACAATAAGCTTTTCTGCTATTTTAAGCTCAGGATATGCCTCACCCATCTTGTCCAACAAAGTTGGATAAAGCTTATACATCAAAGGATCCTGCGCTCCCATTAAATGCGCGTGACGCATACCGCGGCGCATAATACGGCGCAGCACATAGCCACGCCCCTCATTTGAAGGCATCACCCCATCAGCCATTAAAAAAGCTGCTGAGCGTAGGTGATCGGCAATCACTTTGTGAGAAGGGCTTGCAATATCATAATGTGTTAAATCCGCTGAATGCTCGATCAGCGCACGCATAATATCGATATCATAATTATTATTAGAGCCCATAAGTGTTGCAGCAATACGCTCTAGCCCCATCCCTGTGTCTACACATTGTAGAGGCAGATCAATACGTGTATTGGCGTCAATTTGCTCATATTGCATGAAAACAACGTTCCAAATCTCAATAAAGCGATCACCGTCTTCTTCAGGGCTTCCTGGAGGGCCGCCCCAAATATGTTCGCCATGATCATAGAAAATCTCGGTACAAGGGCCGCAAGGGCCTGTATCACCCATGCGCCAGAAATTATCATCTGAATTAATGCGGATAATTTTATCATCACTAAAGCCGGCAACTTTTTTCCAAATACCCGCCGCTTCTTCATCCGTTGTATGCACAGTCACGCAGAGTTTTTCAGGTGGTAAACCGAAATTCTTCGTGACCATCTCCCATGCAAATGCAATCGCATCTTCTTTGAAATAATCACCAAAGGAGAAATTGCCAAGCATCTCGAAGAAAGTATGGTGGCGCGCTGTATAGCCTACATTTTCTAAGTCATTATGTTTACCGCCCGCCCGCACACATTTTTGTGCAGTTGTCGCGCGTTTATAATCGCGATGCTCTTTGCCCGTAAATACATCTTTGAACTGCACCATCCCTGAATTTACAAACATCAAAGTCGGATCATTATGCGGGACAAGTGAAGATGATGGCACAATTGTGTGTCCGTTCTTTTCAAAGAAGCCCAAAAATTCAGATCGAATATCCTGTACAGTTTTCATCGTTATGCTCAGCTATATTTACTATTAAAATTGATTATTTCTCACCTGTATACACGGCCTCGCGCCCCGCCGCAATAGAATCAAGTGATGGGATGTCCAGACCTTCACGCAGGCGATATATCCAATAATTAGAGAGCACCTTTTCTATATATTCACGCGTTTCTGCTGGCGGTATTAACTCAATGAACAGGAGTGGATCTGTCACATTTGGCCAGCGCTTTTTCCATTTATTGAGATTACCCGGCCCCGCATTATAAGCAATCAGCATATAGAGCAAATTATTATCAACCGATTGCAGTGATAAAAGCTCCTGTAAATAGCTTTGTCCGATCTGTAAATTTATTTCCGGCTCATCGGAGCGCTCGGCTAAATCCCCTGCCACATGGCGGGCTGTTGCTGGCATAAGCTGCATAAGCCCGCGTGCACCGCTATAACTCTCCGCTTCTGGATTAAAGCGCGATTCTTGTTTCATCACCGCATGGATTAAGCTTGTATCTAATTGCCAACCACCTTCAGGGGTCCACGGTACGAGCGGATAAAGCGCAGAGTCATAATAGCCACCTTCAGGACGCTCTAATAGGCTCGCCAGCCTCATAGATAAGGCCGGTAAATCTGCAAAAGAAGCAAAAGCCAAAAAGGCTTGGCTTTGCAGCTCATTTTCTGGCTTTTGTCGCAATAGCTCGGCCTGCGCCTTAACAGCTTGCCCGGCTTTAGCCAAAGCAATAGCCCTAGCGCCCGCAGGGATAGCGCTTAAAATCTCATGATAGCGCCGCGTGAAAGTGGGCGCCTTCCAGTTAAAATCGTAATCTTGGCCTAGCGCACGTGTTGAAACCATGCCGTAAAAAGTGCGCGGATAAGTCTTTCCTTGTTCTAAAAGCGGGCTAACCTTATGCACCGAACCCGCCCTCATATGCGCGCGCGCCGCCCAATAGGCTGCAGCTGTGACCATCCAGCCTGAGGCATAAGAAGAGCTGGCAGTCAGCTCAAAATATTGAATAGAGCTTTGATAATCGCCGCGCATCCATGTCACTAAGCCGCATACCCAGCTTGCTTGCGGCGCTTTTTCGCCAGAGCGCGCACTGGCATTATAAGCCAGTTTATAAGCGGCATTGCTATCGCCGCCATAGAGCAGGCCAGCAGCAATATGACCTTTGAGAACATCACGCTCATGTGCGTCGAGCAAATCTAAAACGCGCTGAGAATTAACCATATTTATGGCCGCATTATTCTTACCTTTTCTCACCAAAGCGCGCACAGATGATTGAATTTCTCTCACGGCATTAATATCAGCTTGGCTCCGTTTACGTGAAGAATAATAGGGGCTGGCTGGGCGCATCGTCGGTTCTCTCAAGCGCGCGATCCCTTTTTGTGAATGCGCTTTACGAAGTTTGCCCGTCCCTTTTCTTTGTGCCAGCGCATAGATTTTCTTTGCGTGCGGATGATCATAATAATGTGCCATCCAATTTTGCAGCTCACTGAAGCGCGATACATATGAGCGATGCATATAACGCTGATACAGCACATGCCCTAAAATAAGAGGATTGCTAAGCTTTTTGATCAGCGCATCAGCGCCTTGAAAATCGCCTGCCTTCTGGAGCTCGAAAATTTTCTCATAATATTGAGCGTCCTCATTTGAAAGAGTCGTCTCTGCAGGCTTATTCTGTAGTGCGACAATAAAATCTGGTATGTCTGTGCTTGGCTTATAATTATAACGCTCTTGGCTAGCTTGCGCGTCTTCCGCGCTCATATCCTCTTCGCTCTCTTCGATCAAGCGTTTATCAGGGGCATCCTCTTCGCGCTGCCCAGAGCTTACATCCGAACTTGTATCGGAAAAAAAATTACCGATTTTACTAATGATCGAGGCTTGAGCGTTTTCAAAGCTGGGCTTCGGTGAGGGCATGGGCGCTGGTGTTTGCGCGTGTGAAAAATGGCTATAGCTAAAGCTTGCGCTAAATAAGAGCGCAAAAACAAAAGCTCTCGCCTGACTGCGAGGCCTGATATTTTTCTTAAAATGTTCAACCATGATTAGCTATTATTTTATAACAAAGCCCGCGCGATGTCTACGTCTAACAGCTTGAAATTATGAAGTTAATTTTTCTTTGAGGCTCAGCATATCTTGCCATACAGCGCGTTTTTGCGCCGGTGTGCTTAAAAGATCGGCTGGATGATATGTTACAATCGTAGAGATAGGGCTGGCCTTTTCACGTAAAGCTTGCGTATGCGGCATATAGTCATGCCATTTTTTACGCAATTTTGAAAAACTCATCTCACCACCTAAAAGAGCTTTCGCACTTATGCTCCCGCAAAGGATAAGGATATCAGGCGCAATAAGCTGAATATGGCGCTCGATAAAAGGCAAGCTCAGCTCTATTTCTGCAGGTGTAGGGCTACGGCTTCCCGGTGGGCGCCAGTTCAAAACATTGCTGAGATAAACGCTTTGCTGTACATCTTCATTCTGTCTGCCAAGATCTATACTGGCGAGAATTTTATCGAGTAAAGCGCCGCAATCACCAGCAAATATTTGTGCTGAGCGCTCATCATCAGCACTTGGCGCATCACCGATAAGCATGATTTTAGCATCTGTTCGTCCATCGCCTAAAAGCATATGGCTGGCTGTTTTTTTCAAAGACAAACCTTCAAATTCTTTTAAAGCCTGCGCTAGCTCCTCTAGGCTCTGCGCATTTTGAGCCACCTCTACAGCCTTTAAATAATGTTCAGATTTTCCAACAGGTGAGATGCTTTGTGTTTGCGTATGGGTATTAAGCGGCGGTGAAACGCGCTTAGCTTGCTCTGCCAAAGACAACCCGCCTTCTGAGAGATCGAGATCAGGGATCGGTGGCATATTCGCACGTTTGGGAGCTGGAGCACTCGCCTGTGAAGGGTTTTGGTTTCGCGCCGCGCCAGCGCCCATATGTGAGCCAATAGCAACAGTTTCAGGCGGCGAAGCAATGTTGTGCTGAAGCGCCGTATGATCAAGTGCCTCATCTAAAAGTGCCTCATCAACTCCATGCTCTAGATAGAATTGTAGGGCTGCCAAATCGGCACTATATTGTAAGGCTTCTATACTCATAAGCTGCACAGTAAAACGCCATAAAATAAGAGTCGAGACGAAAAGACTTTACATCTGAGAAAAAGAGAGTATAACTCACCTGCAAATTCCGCCACCCTAACATAAAGACACATAGAAAGCCGGAGATTTGCATTATGGCCATTATTAAAGACCCCTCAAAAATTCGCGAAGCCCTCACATTTGATGACGTGCTTCTAGTACCAGGCGCTTCAGAAGTCCAGCCTATGGATGTGAGCACAGCCACACGCCTAACAGATGTTATTACACTGAATATTCCAATTCTTTCCGCCGCAATGGATACTGTTACAGAAGATGGTATGGCTATTGCGATGGCACAAAATGGTGGCCTGGGTATTATCCACCGTAACATGGAAATTGAAGAGCAAGCCGCTATGGTGCGCAAAGTGAAACGCTTTGAAAGCGGTATGGTTTTAGACCCGATCACAATCACACCGAACGCAACGCTCTCTGATGCACTAGAGCTAATGGATAAATATAAGATCTCTGGTATTCCAGTGACCGAAACATCGGGCAAGCTTGTCGGTATTCTGACAAACCGCGATGTGCGTTTTGCTGAAAACCCATCACAGCCAATTCGTGAGCTTATGACATCTGAAAATCTAGTCACACTAGAAGCAGGCGCAACGAAAGAAGAAGCGAAAAAACTTCTTCACGCAAACCGTATTGAAAAGCTTTTGATCGTTGATAAAGACGGTAAATGTACTGGCTTGATGACAGTGAAAGACATCGAAAAATCAACACTCTTCCCGAATGCCACAAAAGACGAGCATTCACGCCTTCGCTGCGGCGCAGCTGTTGGGACAGGAGATAAAAACGGCGTACAGCGCGCTCATGCTTTAGCAAAAGCAGGGCTTGATCTTGTCTGTGTTGATACAGCGCATGGTCACTCAAAAGCCGTTCTAGACACTGTAGCGCAAATCAGAAAAGAAAACCCTGATCTGCAGATCATGGCTGGTAACGTTGCCACAGGTGATGCAGCATTAGCGCTGATTAAAGCAGGGGCAAATGCCATTAAAGTGGGTATCGGCCCAGGTTCAATCTGTACAACACGCGTTGTCGCAGGTGTCGGCGTACCGCAGCTCACCGCTGTAATGGATGTGGCGTCAGCAGCATCTAAAAAGAACATTCCAGTGATTGCTGATGGCGGCATTAAATATTCCGGTGACTTCGCAAAAGCGATTGCCGCTGGCGCAGATGCTGCGATGATGGGCGGCGTTTTTGCCGGTACAGATGAAGCGCCGGGTGAAGTTATCCTCTATCAAGGCCGTTCATATAAATCATATCGCGGTATGGGCTCAGTGGGCGCAATGGTGAAAGGCTCTGCTGATCGTTATTTCCAAGGCGCTGTGAACCAATCGAACAAGCTTGTCCCTGAAGGAATTGAAGGCCGCGTACCTTATAAAGGTCCAATCGGTAATGTGGTTCACCAAATGGTTGGTGGTCTGCGTGCATCTATGGGCTATACAGGCGCAGCGAATATCAAAGAGATGAAAGATAAGTCTGAATTTATTCGCATGACAGGCGCGGGCTTTAAAGAATCTCATGTTCATGATGTCACCATCACAAGAGAAGCACCAAACTACCGCACAGAGCGATAGTATAAGTAAGCACTATTAAGAATATAATTAACCGCATGTGTTATTTGAAAGCGCATGCGGTTTTTTTCTTACCAACGTATGAATCCACTTGAAAAATCAAAATTTTGTACCATACTGATTTCACCCGTAATGGGTTGATTTCCATATGGAAAATAACTTTAAAGGACTTAAAAAATGAAAAAATTATTCGCAATCGCACTTGCAGCAGTTCTTGTTGCACCAATGACTATCTCAACAGCAATGGCTGATCACCACATGGAAGCTGAAGCAGCAGCTGATGCTATGGAAGAGCACGCAGAAGATGCAGCTGAGCACATGGAAGATGCAGCTGAGCATGCAGAAGATGCAGCTGAGCACATGGAAGA
>NZAJ01000045.1 GCA_002687495.1 Micavibrio sp.
AAGGCCGTATGTATCAACCAAACTTTGCGGAGATAAAACATTGCCTATTGATTTAGACATTTTTGCTCCATCTACATTAATAAAGCCATGCGCAAAAATAGTTTTAGGAAGTGGTATATCCGCCGCCATTAAAAAAGCTGGCCAATAGATAGCATGGAATCGTGTAATATCTTTACCAATTACATGATAATCACACGGCCAATATCTCTCGAATTTAGCATCTTGTTCATTCGGAAAACCAAGCGCTGTAATATAGTTAGTCAATGCATCTAGCCAGACATACATAACATGGTTTTCATCGCCCGGCACTGGAATACCCCACTCTAAACGGCGTTTATGACGTGAAACAGATAAATCTTTTAAACCACCTTCTTGTGCGACGAAGGCTATAATTTCATTTCGACGTGTTTCTGGCTGAATGAAATCAGGATTGTCTTTGTAGTAATCAAGGAGCTTTTGTGTAAAGGCAGATAACTTGAAGAAGTAACTTTCTTCCTCCACCCACTCCACTTCAGTGCCAAGCGGCGTAAATCTCGTACCATTTTCATCTTCACGCAATTCATCTTCGGTAAAATAAGCCTCTTCACGTACTGAATACCAGCCAGCATACTTATCTAGATAGATAAGCCCTTTTTCATGAAGGCGCTTCCACATCTCTTGCGAAGCGGCATGATGGCGTGGCTCAGTTGTGCGCACGAAATCATCATTAGTGATCTGCATTAACTTCACAGCATCTTTAAAAGCACCAGTATTGAGGTCAGCAATCTCTTGTGGGCTAACCCCCTCTTCTTCAGCTTTTTTAGCGTTCTTCTCACCATGCTCATCTGAGCCTGTCAAAAACATAACATCAAAACCATCAAGGCGTTTAAAACGCGCCATCACATCCGTTAGAATCGCTTCATAGGCATGACCTAAATGCGGCACACCATTCACATAAGGAATAGCCGTCGTAATATAAAAAGGCGTCTTGTCTGCCATGATGTGTAACTCCAAAAATAGTCTTATAATAATAATTAAGCTGCAATGATACTGAATGCGCGCAACACAGCTTGCTTTTTATCGAGATTAGCGCGCTCAACCTCAAGGAAAAGCCTTTTGAGGTTGTCGCAAGTTTCTATAAGTTTTTCAAGTGAAGAATAGCGCATCATCTCATCAATAGAAGCGATTCTTAATGCGTTAACATCAATTGATCTCCCCCTCGCTTTGGCAGTAATGATTTGCGTATATATCCAAACCATAAGCTCGGTAAAATGTTTATATTCATTTGATGCGGCGGAACCTTTTCCAAATTGCGCGGAGAGCTTATGCACATCCTCCCAATTAAAATTAGGTGCATGCGCAAAAAGCTTTAAAATCTGTTGAAGTGTTTCTAAGCCCTGCTCTTCTTTAATCGCTACAGCATCCCCAAAACTGCCATGACTTAATGCATGAAGTGTGTCGACATCATTAGGTGAAATATGCGGATCATATTTACTCATAAGCTTCTCAAAAATTGCACGAGATGGTGTCGCAAAATTTAAAAGCTGTGTTCGTGATCTGATCGTGGGAATAAGCGCGCCTAGCCTATGAGTAACGAGTATGAGCAAAGTTTTTTCCGGCGGCTCCTCTAAGATCTTCAGCAGCGCATTTTGAGCATTTCTATTCATCGTATCTGCATCATCAATAATGACAATACGCCATCCACCGTAGGATGAAGTTAAATGTAAAAATGGGACAACTTTCCTAATATCACCAACAGCAACGCCTGCTGCATATTTCCCCTTATCTTCATCATATGCACGTTCCACTGTATAGAGATCGACATGCCCACCAGAAGCGACTTGAGAGAAGACTCGATCTTCTCGACTTACGTCAAAATTATCAGGAATTTCAGGCGCAGCTCCAAACATATCAGTTTCATTAGGGGCAAGTGCACCATATTTAAGTAAAAAACGCGTAAGCCTATATGCGAACGTAGCTTTACCAATACCTTTAGGTCCAGAAAAGATAAGACCATGATGCAGACGCTCTGCCTTGAACTGCGCAAGCAAGCTTTTCTCAATCTCTTCAAATCCTTCACAAAAGCTCATCAAGCGGGGAGCTTGGAATTCTTCTGCTTCACTTAAATCAATATTGGAATCAAAATCTGGATTATAACCTAGATCATCATCTTCAAATTCATCATCATAGCTGAGCCCTTCAGGCTTATCTCCAAACAGGTCAACCATCTTCAGCCCCCAAGCTTAGTGAGCATGATTTCAAAGATATCCTGCTCCACATCATCGAGGGGCTGTGAGGCATCTATGACATGACAACGCTGAGGCGCATTCTTTGCTATATCTAAAAAACCCTGACGTAAGCGCTCATGAAAAGAGGTGTCTAAATTCTCAAAGCGATCTTCTCGCTGTGCTTCATTATTTATTTGCGTAGCACTTAGCCGGCGACCAGAACGCGCTAGGCCCTCTTTACAATCAATATCAAGGATATATGTTATATCGGCCTCAACATCACCTAAGGAAATAAGCTTTAGCTGTTCAATTTTATTCAAATCTAGATCATGGCCATAGCCTTGATAGGCACGTGTAGAATCCGTAAAACGGTCGCATATAACGATTTTACCCTCATCAAGTGCGGGTTTGATAATGCGGTTATAATGCATCTCTCTTGCGGCAAAAAGAAGTAAGCATTCAGCCATAGGGCTCCAATCGCCACCCTCACGTTGTACTAAAAAGTCTCGGATCTTTTCAGCCTCTGGCGTACCACCAGGCTCGCGCGTTGTAATAACCTTATAACCTTTATGTGTAAGGCTTTCAGCAAGGCGGTTTATTTGCGTTGTTTTACCGCTACCCTCACCACCTTCAAAGGTTATAAATACACCTTTATCCATGATTATTTGCCCATAATCATAATGCGTGCATTCTCAATCATCTTCCAGAAAAAGCCTAACTCTTCAACATCATTCGATGCAATTAAAGGGCGTTCAATACTATATAAGTTAGGAACATCGATAACGATACTACCAACTTCTTGCCCTTTTTTAATCGGTGCTGTGAGGCTATCTTTAAGCTTAACAGTTTTCGTCCAGTTATCACCGCCAAGTTTTGGCAATGTCAGTACTAAATCCTTAGAAACACTAGCGGCAACAGTTTTTGACTTCCCATACATAACTGGGGCATCTCCAAGAGGCTGGTTAGCAGAAATAACTGCTTTATTCTCAAAGCTCTGCAGAGCCCATGCAAGTAGCTTAGCAGATTCTGTAGCTCTCTCTTTAGAGCTGGAAAGGCCATTAACGACAACAATAGCGCGTCGCCCATCTCTACTTCCTGATCCAATTAAGCCATAACCACCATCCTCAGTATGTCCTGTCTTAATACCATCAGCACCAACATCACGATAGAGAAGAGGATTACGGTTAGGTTGCGTAATCTCATTAAAAGTAAATTCAGTTTCAGAGAAAATCGGGTAAAATTCTGGATAATCCCTAATTAATGAAACGGCCATCTTTGATAAGTCTCTGGCTGTTGAATAGTGATTAGGATCAGGCCAGCCACTAGCATTCATGAAATGTGAATTGTCCATGCCTAGCTCATGGGCTTTTCTATTAATAGCATCAGCAAAAGCTTCTTCAGTCCCAGCAAGACCTTCGGCAAGTACAATCGTCGCATCATTGCCTGATTGAATGATAACACCGCGAAGTAAGTCTTCGACTTTGACACTCTTATCAACTTCAACAAACATCTTAGAACCACCCTTACGCCAAGCTTTTTCACTTACGAGAAAAGTAGTATCAAGCTTAACATGATCCTGCTTTAACGCGTCGAAGGTAAGAATAGTCGTCATAACCTTACTCATAGAAGAGGTTGGCATGCGCTCATCGGCATTTTTCTCAAGAAGAACGAGACCAGTATCATAATCGATAACAATGGCCTGCTTTGCAGGCGTATCCATTCCCATAGCAGCATGGCTATGCGTTGAGGCTGAAATTAAAACTATAAGGCAAAGAATCGTAAAATATAAGTATCGCATGACCGTAATATCGGCCATCAATGCTTATTAGTCAACCACGACTATTGCTCCATAACGACCTGCTTGACCTAATTGTGAAACAAGCATGTTAGCATGTGTTTCATCTTTAACAGGCCCTAGGCGTACGCGGTATAATGGCTGGCCATTTACTTGTGCTGGTACAATCTTTGCCACACCAAAATCGCTCAAAGCATGAGCCATAGCTTGCGCGGCATTGGAATCTTTAAAAGCTGCGGCTTGAACATAAATTTTCTTCATGCTCTCTGCTACAGCATTAACAGGCATGGTATTAAGTGAAGCAATCTCATAACGCTCTACCACAGGGGCGATTGCACGCGGCTGCGTAATTAAGCGTCTTTGCACTTTTTGATCAGCATTTGCTAAAGCTAGATTCGATTGCGTGCTTACGGCTGGTGCGCGGCCATTATTAAGAGCAATTTCATAACCACGCGTAGCATGGCCTTGCTTAGCAAGTTGCGCCACATTCATGCTCTCTTGAGAGAGAACTTCAATCTTAACATTGGTTGTTCCTTGGTTTTGAAAACCTAAAACTTCAGCACCTTTTTTAGAAACATCTAGAACCCTATTCTTAGAAAAAGGCCCACGATCATTGACGCGGAAAATAGCATTACGACCATTCTCTGAGTTCGTAACGCGAATAATTGATGGCATCTGTAATGTTTTGTGCGCAGCTGTCATATCATACATATCAAATGTCTCACCATTTGCTGTTTTCTTGCCATGAAAATTAGGTCCATACCAAGAAGCCACGCCTGTTTCTACAAATTCATAACGTTCTTGAGGTGTGTAAGTTAGCCCAGCTATTTTATAAGGGTTACCAACTTTAAAATAACCTTTTGATGCGCTTGTTGTTGTCGGAAAAGCTTTTTTTGTTACATGTGAGGCTAGCTCAACTTCAGCACAGCCAGATAGGCTAAGTGAACAAAGTAAAGCAAAGGCAAATAACTTTAATCGCATAGGTAACAACCTTTATAAATGACAAATTATGACTTAAATCAGCGCGCTATAGCATCAGCCAGAAGGCCTACAGATGTTGCGAAATAGGTTGACCTATTCCATTTCATTATAACATCAAAATTGTCATATGCAAGATAAGTCGGCCCCTGCAGACCATCAGGTGCGATAAGCGCAGCCTTCATTCCTGCAACAACTGGTATTGGTGCGCCAGAAGGTAGCACTACGCCGAGCTTAGACCACTCGCTTAAACTCCTTTTTTTATCACGCCCAGTCATACTTTCACTAAAACTTGACGGAACTTTTACAGCGCGCCCCCAACGCTGATCATCCTTCCAGCCACTTGTGCCCAGGTAATTCGCTGTGGAAGAAAAAACATCAGGTAAGCTTGTCCATATGTCACGCTTACCATCACCGTTACCATCTACTGCATAAGCTTTAAAACTAGATGGCATAAACTGGTTCTGCCCCATAGCACCAGCCCAAGAGCCTTTCATCTTATGTGCACTAATATGGCCTTGATCAATAATTTTTAGAGCATTTAGCAGTTCAGCCCTAAAGAAATCGGCACGACGCCCCTCATGCGCCAAGGTCGCTAAAGCGGAGATGACGCTGAAACCACCAGTATTATTCCCGTAGCTTGTCTCAATACCCCATAGCGCCACAATATATTGCGGTTGCACACCATATTTTTTTGATGCTTTTTCAAGTTCAGCACGATGTTCTTTATAAAGGCGGCGCCCTTGTGCAATGCGCGCATCAGAAATAACGCGCTTTTTGTACTGCGCAAAACTAAGCTTACCCTCAGGTTGCTTTCGATCTAGCTCGATAACACGGCTAATAGGCTTCACGTCTTTAAAAGCGGAATTAAGCGTAGCTTGAGAGATACCTTTTTGCGAAGCTTCTAACCTTACACCTTGCAGCCACTGCTCAAAAGGCTCTGCTGCATAAGCATTAGAGCTTAAAGCTAAAGTTATAAGGCTGCTATATAAGGCTAATTTTTTAAACATATGTTTAGTGATTCCATTTTTTAATAGTTTCATTTTTATAGAGTTGAGACATGATCTCAAATATAAACGCAGTACTCCACCCAAATAATATAAAGCCATTTGCTGACTGGAAAGTGCTAAGTAAGCGCCATTCCTTTTCAAGGATAACATCACCGAATCCAACTGTGGTGAAGCAGGATGTGGAAAAATACAGTGCCGTTTCAAAATCTGGAAGATCAGTATAACCCCAATAGAAAAGCGCCCACAGCCAAATTTGTACTATATGAGCAAAAAATATAAAGGTCACTGCAATAGTCAACATCGTCGTGCGCCAATATTTATGTGTGCGCTTATAAAGAGACGGTCCCCAAGCCTCTAAACGCCCTATAATATAATGTAAAGCAAGGGCGTGAAGCACCACTGTAACAGCGACCAGGAGGGTTCCGATGACGATTTGTGTAAAAAACATGCAAAAAATCCTTTTTTACACTTTACATCTGCATATAAAAATCTGTAAACAATGAACCCACATTGATGCACAACCAAACATCTTTCTTGCGGGCAGATGGCAGAGTGGTTGAATGCACCGGTCTTGAAAACCTACAAACAGAAATACCACAGTTACATTCCAAGCTTGGCGAGCTTTCACCCCCACAGACACCATCACAATCTAATTTTGCAGTGCAATTTCCATTACAATCACGATTGCCACATTCAAAACCTTCCTCTCCATCACAGCTTCCTTCACAAACACCACATACATCTTCTACAGCATCACCCCCCCAATTAGCCGCACAATCCTGCAGACAGTCATTTG
>NZAJ01000046.1 GCA_002687495.1 Micavibrio sp.
AGTGGCCGAGTTAAGGCCGTCCGCTCCTCGCGGTCTCGATTTAAAAACTAGGCTCTAACTGCCATCAATTTCTTGATTTCCGCAACAGCCTTTGCCGGGTTCAAGCCTTTTGGACATGTATTTGTACAGTTCATGATCGTGTGACAACGATAAAGACGGAATGGATCTTCGAGTGCATCCAAACGCTCACCTGTTGCTTCATCACGTGTATCGGCAATCCAGCGATATGCTTGCAGCAAGATTGCAGGGCCTAAGAAGCGATCACTGTTCCACCAATATGATGGGCAGCTTGTTGAACAACAAAAACATAAGATACAGCCAGATGGGCCGCGACCATCATTACCGTTAAGAAGGTTTGCATCTTCTGGAGTTTGCAAACGCTCACGGTCAGGTGCTGGGCTATCTGCCTTCAGCCAAGGCTCAATCGAAGTATATTGCGCATAAACATGATTCAGATCAGGCACAAGGTCTTTTACAACTGGCATATGCGGTAGAGGAGATACTTTCACATCACCCTTCACCTCATCGATTGCTTTAGTACATGCTAGAGTATTTGTACCATCGATATTCATCGCACATGAGCCGCAAATACCTTCACGGCATGAACGACGTAGCGTTAAAGACTGATCTACGTTATTTTTAATATAAAGCAGAGCATCCAATACCATAGGGCCGCATTTATCGAGATCGATTGTAATTTCATCCTGACGAGGGTTTTGATCATCATCCGGAGACCAGCGGTATACCTTAAAGGTTTTCGTACGCTTAGCGCCTTCAGAAGCGTCGATCTTTTTGCCTGGGATTACTTTTGAATTTTGCGGTAATGTAAATTCTGCCATGATTTTATCGTCTTTTAATTTTCACACATATAGAAGATAAGTCGTTATGCGCCAAATGTGAAGGGGAATCAAGGCAGGTAGATCATTTTTTTTAGGCCATGCGCACAATATCGTCTTCGCTTAAGTTTTGACCTATTTGCACCTCTAAAATACGTAAGATTTTAGCCGTTTCATTTTGCAAGCGGTGCGGCTCGGCGACAGAAATATACACAGATTCTCCTGTATGCAATTGAGCGTGCTGTTCATTTTTAAGCAGCGATAACACTCCTTCCAAAACGAACCAAAATTCAGAGCGCTCATTATGATATTGCAGGGAGGTTTTTTGCGCTGGCTTAATCACAAGCTCTTTAATCAGATAACCCTGCCCTTTTGATAAAATACGGTAATGCCCCCAAGCTCGGCTTATTTTTTCCGCGCCCTCATTACATCGGCAAAGATGCTCAGCCAAAGCCTGCCAAGTGCCTAGATCACTCCAGCGCGTTTTTAAAGCAAAGACCATGACATTATCGGCTTGCTCCATCAAAGCATAATCAATGGAAATCGGCTCGAAATCCTGCCCTTGCTCGGGCTCAGTGAAAAATATTGCACCATCTCTTTTGCACGCGCCTTGCCAAGTTTTAAGCGCTTGCAGATATATAGCTTGCGCATATATTTTCATGTCATTCACTAACCGCGCAGCGGGAAATAGGAAAATACCAGCATTCCAATAATAACCACCTTGGGCGATAAATTCTTTAGCTTTTTCAGAATCAGGCTTTTCCGTGAAGTTTAAAACCTTATTATTTTGAGCCTTAATATAGCCATAGCCAGTATGTGCATGTGTCGGCTCGATACCAAAAGTTGCAAAGGCATTGGTTTGCTGAAGTGTTTTAGAAGCCTTTTTTATCACTTCAATAAAAACATCATTATCTTCTATGTAATGATCTGATGGCATTATCAAAATTTGCGCTTGCGGATCTTTATCCAGCGCTGCAAAAGCGGCTATTAAAATTGAATAAGCCGTCCCCTTTGCTTGGCTCTCAAAGATAAAGGAAGGGTTTTCATTTTTCAGCTGTGCTTTAGCAAGCGCTTCATGAGCCGCACTGCAGATGATAGATGCAGGGTGAAAGCCCGCGGAGTTTAAGCGCTGTAACGTTTGCTGCAAAATGCTTTGATCGTTATTTAAGGAAAGAAACGGCTTTGGACATTCAGGCGTTGATAAAGGCCATAACCTTGCCCCTATACCCCCAGCCAAAATAAACGGATAAATTTTTGAATTTATGATAGCCCCCATAGATTTTAGAGATAACCTATAATAGCATGTTTACAAAGCAAGAATTGCCCCTTGCAAACAGCTCTTTTTCCTGTTCAATATTGAGAAGTTTTATTTAAACCCTTCAAGCCCCGTTATAGATTTGCCAATGCCCGACAATACGAGACATGTCGTATTATTCTTTACGCAAGATATTTCCCTCTCGCTTTGGAAGGATACAGGCCTTTACGAGCGTGAAGTCCTGCCCTATCTAGCTTTAGCGAAAGAAAAAGGCTATCGCGTTTCGTTTTTGACCTATGGTGATGAGAGCGATCTTGACTTTCAAGAGGCCCTTGCCCCTATAGAGATCATCCCTTTATGGAGCGGAGATGCGCCAAAGAGCAGGCTTATGAAGGTGCTCAAAGCACCTTTCGCCCTTATGAAACACAAAGATAAGCTCCAAGAGGCTAATATCTATAAAACAAATCAGTTTTGGGGTGGATGGAATGCGATTTTTGCTAAATGGCTTTGGGGCGGTAAAGTAATCGCACGTCAAGGCTATGAGTATTTTCAATTCGCAAAAGCGCAAGAAAAGCCGCCACATCAGCTATTTATCGCCTATATTTTAGAGTGGTTTATTTATAAATTCTCTGACCGCATTGTCTTGGCCACGCAGAGCGACGCTGATTTTGCACGCTCGCACTTTCATTTTCTAGACAAAGCGCAAATCGATATTCAACCAAACTGGATTGATACTGAGCGCTTTAAGCCTAGTGCTGATCATGAAGACTACAAAGCGGATTTGGTTTTTATAGGCCGGCTGAATGCGCAGAAAAACCTTCCCTCATTGATAAAGGCTTGCGCCGATCATGGATATAGCCTTGATATTTATGGTGATGGTGAGCTTAAAAATGTTTTACAAATCCATGTTAGTGAGCTTGGCTCCAACGCCATACGCTTTATGGGGCGCGTTCCTAATGACGAAATCCCTTCGCTTTTAAAGCATTATAAGGCTTTTATTTTGCCATCCCTTTTTGAAGGCAACCCCAAAGCGCTCTTGGAAGCTATGGCTTGCGGAAAGGCTGTTATAGCTTGCGATGTAGCGGGCAGTCGCGACGTGCTCAAAGATGGTGAGACTGGCGCGCTTTGCGATATTGACGATAAGTCTATAGCTGAAACTATTGAGAAGATCATCAATGACCCTTCATTAAGAAAAGCGCTTGGCAAGGCTGCGCGTAAAGTTATAGAAGAGCGCTATAGTTTAGAGCGTTTTATCGAAGATGAGGAGGAGCGTTATGAGCAAATCCTTAAACGATAAGTCCCCTAAAATTAGCGTCATTATGGGGGTCTATAATGGCCAAGATTGTATAGAAAGAGCCGTACACAGCATTTTAGAGCAAAGCTTTACAGATTTTGAGCTCATCATCATTGATGATGGGTCAAGCGATGAAACGCCGAGATTATTAAAAGCGCTCGCTGATAAAGATGCGCGCATTAAACTTATCCGTCATGACAATAAAGGACTCACTAAAAGCCTTAATATCGGGGTTAATGCAGCAAGGGGTGAATATATAGCCCGCCAAGATGCAGATGATTACGCGCTAACAAACCGCTTTGAAATTCAAATAGCACGCTTTGAAGCGGAGCCAGATTTGCAGCTTTTAGGCGGAAATGCGATCGATAAGCATTGCGATGGCAACATATGTGAATGGGGCTATTTTGATGATGAGACTATCATGAAGCGCGCTCAGCTATGCACACCGTTCCCCCACTCAACCGTTATGATGCGTGCAAATGCCTTAAAAAAACTAGGCGGATATGATGAGCGCTTCATCACCTCACAAGATACAGAGCTATGGATGCGTTTTGTCAAAATAGGACGCATATCCATGACGCAAGAAGCATTAATTGAGCGCGGCGTGCATAAAGGCTCGATCAGTAACAAGCGCAAATGGCGACAATTTCGAGATGTTTTGCGTGCTCGCCTAGAGCACTATCCAGGCTCAAAATTCTATGCCTTATATTTCTCTTTACGCGGGCTTATATTGGCCTACATGCCACAGTGTATGATTGAAAAATTAAAGGGATTACTTAAGAAGAGGTGATAAGCGCATCATCTAATTTTTCTGAATCACAGACCAGTGCGTTTTATAATAAAGATCTGAGGCCTCGACGCACATGAATTTTGACGCTATTTGAAGCGCAGATCTTTTCAAGAAACTTTTTAATGTTTTCGGCTTGCCAGAACAATCGCTATCGATCTGTACGATATCCATATTATTCATCTTCGCTTTAGTGCGAACATAGTTATCTGCATCAGAGTTTGAGAAAAACCACTTATGACGATCATCAGGCCGAACGGCTGGAATGCCATAATATTTAAAGTTTAAGGCCTTATCGTCTTTACTACCAAATAACATGCCAAGAAAGTCCCGATATGAATTTGGCAGCGATATAATCACATGACCACCTGGTTTTGTTACACGGCACAACTCATCAAAAACATCTTGAGTATTATCTACATGCTCGAGAACATCTAAACACAAGACAACATCAAAGCAATTATCATCAAAAGGTATTGTCTGTTTTTCGAGATTGACCTCTATATCAGGATTTCCACCAATACCAATACCCGTATACTTTGCAACATCTCCCAATAAATCACGTAGATAACAGTTATCAGCCCCTACATCCAAAACTTTACCCTTCAATATCTCTCCATACTTATCATGAACGTAAGCGGCTTTTGTTGGGCGATCGGTGTAATCTTTGCATGTAGTGTAAAGCATTATTTATCTCTAATTATTATATTATAACCTAATTGTTACCCTCATTATTAGCGAGTGTCTAGATTATGCTCAAAAAAATCCCCCAAGAAAAGGCCGCCCTAGCACCAACGACCTACCCCTCATCGTTAAGATCAATAATATAATCGGCATAATTATCAAACCCCATGCTATGAGAAACAACAATAACGCTCATCTTTTCAGAGAGCCCCTTTAATGTTTGAAATATTTTCATTTCAGACTCATGATCGAGGGCACTTGTTGGCTCATCTAAAATCAAATATTCAGGCTTATTTAAAATTGCGCGAGCAATTGCCAAACGTTGGCGTTGCCCTCCAGAAATATTTTCACCACCCTCATTCAATTCATAATCCAAACCTTTAGACAGTCCATCTATGAAGCCCTTAAGGTTGCAATCTGCTAAGCAATCTAGAATCTCACTATCTTTATAATCATTCACCCTATCTAGCATGATATTTTCACGAATAGTTCCCTTAAATAAAAACGGAAATTGGTCAACATAGCCAATCTTATGCCTCCATTTTTGATTATCTATTTCCTGCAAACTTACATCACCAACAAACACCCTCCCCTCTTGAGGCCTTACAAGCATACAAATCATATCAATAATGGTTGTTTTACCCCTACCAGACTCTCCTTTAATCACCGTCAACGCATTAGCAGGGATTCTAGCTGAGAAATTAGAGAAAACTTCCTTTTCACCATATTGATGCAAAACATTATCAAATAAAATATCATGCACCCCCTCTGGCGGTAGCACCCCATTATTGATCAATTCCTTCTTTTGTTTAGCCTGCTCCGTTGAATTCAATATTGACCATAATGCAGATTCTTGCCCAATGAACTTTTGGTAATCGGCTTGTAATGTATTTACGGATCCCATCAATCTATAATAAATCGCTAAAACAAAAATTATATAACCAGCCTCCATCAACAATACATTTTTGAACAGCAGCACACACAGCAATGCCGATGCGACCAATACTGGATCCTGGATATTCCTTAAAGTCTGCCCAGCCACAATATTTATCTGGTGTGCCTGCCGCAATTTATTAGAATCGTTTAACAATCTATCATACACAAAACGCTCTTCTCCCATAGCCTTAGCCGCCTTAACTCCCCGCAAGGCTGCCCCCATATTTTTCGATATATCGTGCATATATTTTGTTGTTGTACGACCTGCAGTTCGTGTTTTCCCGAGCGTCCTTTTCACACTTACGACCAATAAGCACATTGCTACCGCAGATAGCGCCATAGCATAAAAAGAGAGCCACAGCGCATATGCAGCATATAAAACACATTGCAACACGCCTGCAAAAACCCGCGCAGCCGATATATATGCCGCCGCAGCTCGCACAGAATCGTTTGTAAGAACCGATAGATTTTCACCCAATGCCTTCGATTGAATAAAATGAATATTCGCACCAATCATTGCCTCAATGAATAAGTAGCGTAACCTATGAGAATACCCTGAAACATTCTTAGCTATAATCGTATATGCAAGCTGCAAAATCAGTGACTTAACAATAAAAGCACCAATAATAAGCGCAACCAACCAGTAAATACCCACCGACTTCATAGACTGTATCAAATCTGCTAACCACGAATCTGGCAGTTCAGCTTCAAAATCAAGCATAAAGGATAGTACTGGAAAAATCGCAGAAACACCGATTGCTTCAACTAAACTAGCAATCACCAAGCACATACAGACGAGCAGAACCTCAAGCGGGCTCTCTTTATAGATTAACGCTAGCAGCCTTATAGTTTCTTTAAACACTACTCTTCCTTCCTATAAATCCATATCTCATTTTCGCCCGCCCCTATTTCCAAACAGTGTTCAGAATAAATATTTTTCATCATTTGATCTAAATTATCATCACCAGCATAGAACTTCCCTACATTCAAATCGCCAACTATTCTTTTAGGTTCTGTGCGGTAGATACCCGTTGCAAATATTGCTTTTATATTGCCGTTAGGGATATCTATGAGTTTATGTATTATTTTGTGTTTTGGTCCTATAGCTAAGAAAAAAACAGCATTCTTGATATTGGCGCTCAAATCCGAGAGTGTTTTTAATAGCTCAGCTGACGTCGAAGTTTCCCCGTAATGGTCCCTTGTTGGTGCACCATTCGATAAAATAGTAATTTCCACCCCGCTCTTACTTGCATGCACCACTCCTTTTTTAGGCCTTAGATAAGGACATATCAGCTGCAAAAACAATCCAAGTAGCTGACATAAAAAACTGAAAAATTTTAGTAGACAAACGCTTTTCACACGAACATGCACAAAATCATATACTCGCCTCAATGGCCCCATCATATATTGGGCCTGCCATTCTGATAGCCTAGACACATCTTTTTCATATAATGGATTATGCCCCCTCCCTTCAAAGCCACTCTTAATAGTACAGAAGCTAATTAATTCTTTATACGCCCAAGGTTTTTCAGAGACATTTTCCACATTTAAATTACCGCAATCTGGCAATGTCTCTGTCAAAAAAAATAGTCGCTTAGGAGGCTCATCGAGAGCCAGCATATACTCCAAATACCCATAAAAACGAGACACACGGTCTAACACAACAAACTCTTCTGGAGAGATTTGTTTTAGGGTTTTCAAAACCTTCGTTCTATTATTCGAGCTTAAACGCAACATGCCCCAAAACTTTTCCTATTGAATATACCTGCGCTTCTTTATACATTTAACGCGAAATTATAAAAATATTAAATCCAACAAACTTTAGGCTTATTCAGATGCTAGCAAAATTAAAATCTCTTACTGAACGCAAAATTAATAACGTAGTCAGAAAAAGTCTATTCGATTGGCCACTTGATTTTGGGCTTGAAACCGCTGTAATGAACAATGTTGAAGGTGACTATCATGAGTTTGGTGTTTTTGAGGGGCGTTCATTTATCAAAGCACATAACTCCTTTAAGAACCTTCTGCCAAGATCAGAGTTTAATAAAATGAAATTTTGGGCCTACGATTCTTTTGAAGGGCTTCCTGAGACCAATGATCCATACGCGCCAAAACACTTTAAGAAGGGCGCTTACAGCGCTCCTGAAGACTTATTTACAAGCAACTTAAAAAAAGCTGGGATAGACCTCAACCAACTTCAAATTGTGCCAGGATTCTATGATAAAAGTCTTACTACAGAACAAAGCAAAAAAAGCTTTAGTGAGCGCAAGTTAGCTATGACTTACATAGATTGCGATATATACGAGTCATGTGTTCCAATATTTGATTTCATCACACCAGGACTTCAGGTTGGCAGCGTTATTGTTATTGACGATTGGGTAAGACACCACACACATCCTAATTACGGTATGCAGAGAGCTTATAATGAATGGCTTGAACGCAACCCATCAATAAAAATGAACCAGATTGCATTATCTAAACGCATTATGTTTGTTGTATACGAAGTGTAGAAAAATATAGAATTAAAAACTCGAAGGCCCAAATCGCTAGCGTACAAACACAGATTCGTACTCTGCTCGTGCGCGCTCTAGGTCTTCGACTTTACCTATATCCCTCCAATATTCGTGTATAGGAAACACGCCTGCAGCACCTCCCGTTTCTCTAATCTTTTCAAAAAGCTGAGGCATATCAAAATATTGATTTTGAGGAATTAGCGATAAAACCTCAGGTTCAAGCACATAAATCCCAGCATTTATAAAATGGCTTTGCGCAGGCTTTTCTATAATGGAGCTCAACTGCACCCCATCATTTTCAACAATTCCATATGGTATATTATATACATATTCCCTAACGCACATTGTCGCGAGAGCACTATTTTGACTATGAAAATCCAAAACATTCGCAAAATTTACATTTGTAAGCAAATCGCCATTCATAACAATCATCGGCGCCTCTATTCTCTCAGGCAACAAGCCAAGAGAACCAGCAGTTCCCATCTTATTCACTTCATCTATATATGAGATTTTAGCTCCAACTTTTTCACCATCACCGAAGAAATTTTTAATTACATCTGCTTTGTAATTGATAGAAAAATAAAACTCTTCAAAACCTTGATCAACAAAGTTACTAACTATAGTCTCCAGTAAAGGTTTTCCACCAACAGGTAGCATTGGCTTTGGTGTCTTTTCAGTCAACGGCCTTAAACGCTTACCCTCTCCCCCTAGCATTAAAAAAACCTTGGTTTTATCTACACTAAGACTTCGCTTCTGTATATTGCTTACCCTGCCGTTAGAATCAATCACAACTTGACTAATATTCTTAAGATCTAAGACTTTGCCTTCAATATTTACGACTGGAATTTGATGCACTTTTTTTTCAGCCATCAAACTAAGCACATCCTCTCCCAAAGTATTCTCACCCAAGGTAACAGGAGATTTATTCATAACCTCAGTAACACTTGTATTAAGTGTTTTACCAGCTAAGATGGCACGGCGGATATCACCATCAGTGATCGTTCCTAATAATTTCTCATCAGCGTCCACTATCAACACGATTTGCATTGCAGCCTGATCAATTACCCTAAGCGCATCAACAATATTAGCGTCCATTTTTAAAAAAGTATCTTTAAATGTCTTCAAAGGCATAATCACCACAAGCTCTGCGCATCTTAGCTCCCGAAGATGCGTCTTATTAAAATTACATTAGCAACGTTTTTAACAGAGATTATTTTTATCATTCACAACCCAAAGTACCAAGTATTAAGTTCCGAACCTCATTTGCTAATAACAAAAACCTGCTCTTTAAGTTCATACATATTGAGTGTCTTCATTTTTTTCAGCTGAGATATAACATCTAATACATTTCTTGTATGTTTAAAATTCATCCCGCTGGCCTTAGCCTTCCCATACAATAAACTTCCAGCCCTATTTCTGGCGCGCTTAGGAAAATATTTGGCCCATACTGTTTCATTTAGGCTTAATACAAGCTCGTCGATTTTTTTATTTATCTTTCTTTTTAGTGAGAGAGGAGGAACAGCCAATAACCTTGTAGGCAAAGGCGCAACTAGATCCATTTCTTTTAGAATCGACTCAGCCGACGTGCATTCAGTATTTTCGTATACCCACATCTTTAAAACACCGTCGATTACACCTGGTTCTTTAGTTTTCTTTCCACGTACAACATTATCTAAAATTTCGATCAACTCCTCGCGGCTATTCGCTATTTCTGAGACAGCAAGCGGCTGTTCCAGAGTGTATTTTTTAAGATAATGCGGCATTGGTGGCATATACGTCATAACAGGACGCCCCATTAAATGCGCTTCAATACTTGTGGTGCTTTTAAAGTGATATATACCCTCTGATGCTAAAATCCATGGTGTAACAGCCCCCTCATATACAAAATGTAAATTGTCGAGTTTCTCCTCCATCTTTTTCCAAATATCATGAGATTCAGATGGATGAGGCCTTATTATAAAATTTATATCAGGCTGACTAGCAACCATTTCAGGAAGAAAATCTATATATTCTTTAAAAGCAATCAAATTTTGCTCAGCTTGACCAACCATAAACTCCACCATATCCTCAGAGAGGTTAGATGCACTATGTTTTTTTGTTAATTCAAGCCCCATGTGAGCCCCAAGAACATTGTTAGCAATACCAAAGCTCGAAGGGATAAGAATAAAACGCCCATACTTACGTCTCAGCGCATCCGCCTGATCTTTATAAACCTCATGAGCAAAATCACGCCAGAACTCTAATCTCGGGCTACCGCTTTTCACTCCATACTGGGCAAATTCAGGAAAAGTCTCTTCAAATATTCTTTTCTGCTCATCACCCCAGAAAAACACACGCTCAATAATGTTTAAATTATCTCTATTAAAGCGAACATTATCCCCTAGAAACTCTTTAAAAGTAACAACACCTTCTTCATCCAACGAACAGATTTTGTGACCACTTTCATGCAGCATTTTGATTTGCGCATGCTCTAGCGGTGTAGCACTTTTAATCATCACCACACCTTGAGGCAGTGTATCAATCATTGCATATAGTATAGCCTTCGGCGCAATTAATACCACCCACCCTTGCATGGCCGCCTCATGCGCTAATGTCACTTTTCCATCATGCTCGCGCACCACAATTTCCAGAGGAAGATATAAAAACTTACTGCTATTACTCACTTCTTCGCCTTACTTCTTTTTATGTTTAAGCTTATAAAATAGCTGACCTTTATATGGAGACTTAGAAACACCTCCATTTTCATAATTTATAGACAACCGTTCAACCACCATTAAATCTGCTTGTATAAATAGATCCTCTATCTCTTGAGGTGTGAACAAATGCCCAAAACCCGGAAAAGTTCTGTCACCAATTTTCCATTCATAGTGGGCATCACCTCTTTTTTCATCAAATGCAATACCATCCAGAATTACCCGCCCAAAAACCTTCATCGATCCATAAGCGACTGCGTTATGACGATTATTCACATCCATAATAAACAAGCCGTCCGGCTTTAGCTTTGACGCTATAGCGCGCAAAGCTAAAACGCGTTTTTCTTTAGAATTTATATGACCAAAAACATTCCAAAGCGCCGTAATGACATCAAATGTACCAATATCCTGCTCAGCTAACTCCTCCGCAAAAACCTCCAGAACTTTACAGTTTGCTGCTGCACGACATATTTTGGCCATCTCACTACTTGGTTCAACTGCAACACACTCTGTTAGGCTCATAGATTTTTGTATTTTAGATAACCTGCGACCATCTCCAGCACCAACATCTAAAACTCGAGCGTCACTAGAAATTTCATTAATCACAAGCTCATCTACAGCGTCCAAATATGGAAGTTTGGCATTCGAATAATCTTCATAAACAGGCGCTATTGCATCATAAGCTTCCATTGTATCTGATATTTTAGGCATAATAATTATGGGTCACACTTTTTCAAAAGGATATCTTAACATTAAATCAGCAATGTACAGATCATATTCAGTATCTATATCTACAGATCTTTCTTCTGGAATCACAATATACCCCAGACGTCCATCTACTAAACGCTCACAGTTTCTAATATAATCAGGGCTTGTTACGTATATACTTCCAGTAATATCGAACACTTCTGGCACATCTTGGCGTCGATACGCTTTAGATCCACCTATAACCACCTCGATTTCATCATCAGCATTTATTTTAACCATACTAAGATAAGGACTTGCAGAGCTTGGGGTAATTGTAAAAACTATATCATTATCCGCTGAAAAAAATTTACGAACAGCACTATCTATGTCTGATGGAGCCCTAAAAGGTGAGGTAGCTGGCAAGGATATAAACACACCCTGCTGTGAAAAAAGATCATGTTTTTCTTCTAGAGCATGTCGCCACGCCATAATTTCAGGCGTCTGGTCCTGCGCTAATTTGCTAGGGCGCATCAATATCTCCGCCCCAAAGCTCGCCGCGACCTCTGCGATTTCAGTATCATCCGTAGACACTAAAACAGACGATATCACCTCACTTGCCAAGGCACTTTCTATTGAATAAGCAATCAGAGGCTTGCCCGCAACTTCACGTATATTTTTTCTTGCTACCCCTTTCGATCCCCCTCTAGCGAAAATACATGCTGTAAGACTTCCCTTCTTCATCCCCCAAAATCCTTCATTGAAAGCGGTTCATCATGACCTTTATCAACATTAAGCGTTTTACCGATGAGTGTGTCAAATTCTTCTGGTTTAATCGCTTCTGGGTCATATGGGCGCTTGACGCCAATCACGTGTTTTTCAATCATATCAGCTGTAATCTCAGTGCCCTTTGTCAAATTCTCCGCGTTAACATAAAGGCTCTTGCGAATTTTTGGGCGTGTTTCACCTTCTGTCGCGGCTGGCACTTTCACACCGTCCCCCAAGGATGCAGAGGCGTCACGCACTGCTTTCACAAGCGTTTTAAGCTCTGGGATATCAACGGATGCCTGATGATCAGGGCCAACCATATTCTTATCCAGCGTATAGTGTTTCTCTACCATAGCCCCGCCCATACCGGCGCAAACTATAGCCGCGACATGGCCTTTGGTGTGATCAGAATATCCTACCGGCAAATTGAACTGCTCACGCATAGACAAAATAACCTTCATATTACATTGCTCAATCGGCGCGGGGTACTGTGATGTACAATGCATGAGCGCAAGCTCGATATCAGGTTTAACCTCACGCACCCAGTTAATAGCTTGCGCGACCTCTTCCATGTAGCTTGCGCCGCTAGATATCATCATAGAATCAAAACGCTTGGCCATATATTGAAGGAGCGGCTTATTGCTAATTTCAGGAGACGGCACTTTCACCGCGCTAACGCCTAACGTATCGGCTAAGAAATCCACGCTTTCATGCTCAAAGGCTGTGCAGAGGAAACCGACGCCCTTTTGCTTACAATATTCAAACGCTTCAATCAAAAGGTCATCAGGCAGCTCTAAAGCTTTGGCCATTTCAAGCTGGTTTTCAACCATACCTGCTTCGGCCTGATAATCCGCGAGCGCTGCATGCGAAGAGATTTCGAGCGCAGTGTTAAAGCGCTGCAGCTTAATAATATCAAGCCCGGCCTCAACACCTTTATCAATGAGCTTAAAAAGAATTTCGCGATCGCAATTATGATTCACGCCGATCTCGCCAATTACAACGCAGCGATCACCGTCTTTAAAATCAAAACTCTTAGAAACAAAATCCATGCTCACACTCCCCTATCTATAAAATATTATATTCTGGGTGTTTGGGCTTTCCCCGTAGATATCACGCCATATATCAATTACGCGTCCATAGCCTTCAGAGTCAATAACCCTCTTACCAATATAATAATCATCCACGCCAATCGCGTTGCTTTTTTTAAAACGGAAGAGCGGATCATCCTCGGCCGTGGTGCGCCCGCCGCCGACAAGCAGGAACTCAACACCGCTATTCAGCAGCGCTTTGCTCATCTCGCACATAGAGGCGTTGCTTGCGCCGAGCTTCATATATTCAGTTAGCCCCGCGCCCAAATGATAGAGCGCGCCTTTTTCATGAACCAGCGCCATTGAGGCCGCAACCATCTTATCACCGTCAAAGCTGGCAAAAAGCCGCACGCCGCCCTCGGGCAGCTTTAGTAAATCATGGTAATATTCATCCGTGTACATAAAGAAATCCGGCGCCTCATTGCGGCGCATAGTCTCATCATACAGAGCGCGGAAAGCAGCTATATTCTCCGCCAAATCCAGCTCTCTTGCCACCAACCCTTCTTTGCCGGCCTTACGAATCATATTGCGGGTTTTCTTACCCAGCGCGGCAAACAGCTCCTCTTCCGTTCTCGGCATATGGGTTGTGGCTTGCGGGCGGTTTTTCAGGATTTCAGTATTAGGATGAGCATTTTCTTTCGTGCTTGCATAGATACTGAAACGCAGGAATTCGGCGATCACTTTTTCATCTGCACAATACTGCCCAAACGCAGCCCACGCCCTTTGCAGAAACGCCGCGTCTTTCGTTGTTGAAAGCGGGCCGGAATAGCCATAGATCGCGCTGATATCCTTATAGCCTGTATCATGCTCTTTTCCGTCTTCATCCGTAATAACCGCAGGGGTAAGAAGAAACGGATAAGCGAAATACTCAGCGCCTTCTTCGAAGCACCACATAAGCGGGGTCGATCCTTTCATACGCTTGGCATAAGTGGTGTGATATTCAGGCGTTTGGCACACATCAACGCGCTGGAATTTATCCAGCACCGCGCGCCAATCGTCAATTTTAGATGAATTTATAACTTTACTAATCATGCTCTGATTTTCTAGCACATAGTGTATGTATAGGAAAAGTAGTAGACAGCTAAATATTTTACATTATGGCAACTAAAATTCTAACAAGGTATAGTAGATATGCACGCAGATCCAAAACGCATGAATGAGAATATTCCAGAGCATGTCTTACCTAACTTAGAGCGCCATGGCAGCCTTTTGTTAGAAAACCACGCAAAAATGGACGCATTACCTAAAGTGCAAAATACAGCCCTTACAGCAGCTGTCCCAAAAGCACCGGATGAGCCCTTCTAAACTTTAAGCGGATCAACAAAGGTTTTAGAGAGAAGCTTAGCTTTGTCATGCCCAACTTTGAGCGGACCAAGGATAAGCTCTAGCGCGTTCTCTTGGATATACGGATTTTCTTTACCCTGAATTGAAGCAATGAAGGCTGGGTCTTGGACCTTATCCATTGCAGCTTTAATCTCCTCCAGCGCGAAACCGCAATCAACAACATTATTGCCACGTACGCGCCCGCCTTGACGTGAACCCATATTGATCACAGGCAGCGCGAAGCTCGGCGCCTCCCACAAGCCACTGGATGAGTTGCCGATCATGTATTTAGCCTTATCCATCGCGGCAAAATAGCGCTCAGTACCCAACGCTTCGAACATATAGATATTATCTTTAGCTCCCGCAAAAGCATGCAGCTTTTCAAAGACCGCATTACTACCCGGATCAGGGTTAGGCGCTGTAAGGACAATCGTTTCCTCGATCTCATCCAATGCCGCGATAAAATGCTCTACCTGCGCTTCGAATGATAGATCGTCATAAGACGTTGGGTGGAACGTCGCAAGCACAAAATCGCCTTGCGGGATATCAAGCGCGGCATGAATATCAGGCATTTTGTCAGCGAAATCTTGTAGGGATAGCAGCACTGGCTCGCCCGTAGCTGTCACGCGCCAGCTTTCCTCCCCCATCTTTCTCAAGCGCTCACTATGCTCCTCCAGCGCGGTGAAATGCAGATGAGATAGCGTAGTCAGGACATAGCGGGTCTGATTATCAGCTGAGCCTTGTGTAATATCACCGCCAGAGTGGTGCGCAATCGGTAAACCGAGCATAGAGGCTGCCGTGGCCACCGCGATCATCTCCCAGCGATCACCAACGATAAAGACAAAGTCAGGCTGATCTTTAGTGAAAATCTCAACAAACTCCGCCACAGCACGTGCATAGGCCGCCGCGATATCAGCCTCACTATTATCCTCATCTCTTAGAAAAGCAGGCTGGTAATCAACAGATAAGCCATCGGCCTTTACCGCTTCAATCGTTTTACCGAAACGCGCAAGCAAATGAGAGCCACCTGCGCTCACAACCACCTCGATTTCACAGTCTTTTTGCGCAGCAAGGGCAATGGGCCTCGTTGTGGCATAATCTGATCGGCTTAATGTAACGAAATGGACTTTTGGCATTTAAACGCCTTTCGTAAACTGGCAAAGATACTCCTCGATCACGCTACCTGAGTGTCCATCCACGCGTAGTACATTATCAATCGCATCGATCTGAAAATTAGAAAAAACCCCTCTAATTTCTGCTTCATCAAAGAAGTGCGATACGCCCATATTAGCGCAGGGACCAGTCGGAATTTCATCGTAAGTACCTGGCTCCAATTCAATACCTTCGCCATACCCCGTACATTTGCGCCCCCAAAGCTTAGCATAGAAACGACCACCAGGCTTGAGCACGCGATATACTTCAGATAATGTCTTGGCAATCACCTCATTGGTATTGGCATAGATGGCGAATATATCAACAACCACATCAAAGCTCCCCCCCCCCCAAGGTAAATCTTTAAAATCGCCAACTTTAAGGTCAGGCACTATCGGATTAAGGCCTTGATTTTCACTTTCGAGACGCTCGCTCGCTATTTCAATAGCCGCTGGCGATCCATCGATCCCAGACACAGCGTAGCCTTCACGGTGTAAAAACCATAAATTAGCGCCCGGACCGCATCCAACCTCTAATATCTTTAGAGCTTGCCTATCGCAATTTTTATAATTACGCCCGATGAAACGCACAAAATCTTCCGGCGGATAACGCCCCCAGCTTTGCGACTTGAACTTGTCATCCCAGTGCTGCTTGTAATCTTGTGTCATTGTTTTCTTCATCTAATAGCTCTGTGAGTTTTAGTGATTCATTATAAATTGTACGTCTAAAGAATGGCCTTACATCGCGCAGCAAAACGCGTGATGAGTATTTTGGAAGCTCCTCATAAAACTCATCCACACGCTCTTGGTAACCAATTTTAGGTGGTTTAAATGTCGAGGGGATTCTTACGATTTCATAGTCATGAAGCTCCGCATTTGAAGCCACCACACCCAAATCTTTCATTTCTTTCCACAAATCATCTATAATAGATTCAGGCTTTTCCCAATCTTCGCTACCAATAACCGCTGGACACTCACATGTAATAAAAGAATGCCCCTGCTCATTTACTTGCCCACTATAAAGTCCAGCTGAAGCACTTCTAAATGTTAAGCGTTCAAGATTAAAATTCTGCACGTAAGTAAAATCTTTGATCTTATCAACATCTGTAATCATCGTAGCAAATAGCATTGGAGTGCCGTACTGATATGACTTTATATCAAACTCAAACCCAAGAGCAGATGCCAACCCTTCAATGTTATCATTGGCCCATATAACCTGATCCACTTCATAAGTGCCCTTATCAGTATGAACCTCAACACTATTATCCTTATCTTTTATAGAAATAATTTTTTCACCTAAAGATATTTTAGCACCTTTCTTTTCTAGCCATGGCACAGCTCGATCACACCATCCTTTCATGGCCTTTCCATCACTGGGATACAACGAAACCAAGTCATCCAAAGGCGCCATCGATTTTCTTCTAGCGGCTAAAACTGTATCCAGCCATGGATCTTTTTTCAGCTCAACCATTTCTGCATCATCTAAGAATTTCAGACGGTGCAACGACGTCACCGACATACCTGAAGGTTCTATTTCCTCAGGGCTGATACTGTATGTCTTTTCAAAAATTTGAGAAAAAATAGCGCCCGCAGTATCTCCGAATTTCGTATAGAATACTTCTTTCAAGTTTTGTGCCTGGTCTTCTTTTGAGCCTTCTTTAGCAATTTGCAAAAGCTCTCGTTTAATCTGCTCTTTTGTACTTTCATTCAAAGACGATAAATCAGGCAATGAAAAACCTTCAGTTACCTGACCGTTAAAAGCGCTTGCAGAAACAAACTCAATCTCTTTTGTTTGGCCATCCATAATCTCATTTACAATCTCCCCCAAATCCTTAGGGATCGAGTCAAAAACGTGTACACCCTTATCGACATAAAACCCCTTCACCTCGCGCGAATAAGCTATGCCCCCAAAAAATGGAGCTGACTCAATTATATGCACTTCATTCTCAGGATTTTTCAGCAATTCCAGTGCATCACAAAATCCACGAAATCCAGCGCCTGATATAATATATTTTTTTCCCATAGGTTTTTCCTTACTTTGCCCGCATCCGTTTTTGACAAGAAACGAGTATAGTTATGCATTTATGTCACATCAAGATCTATTACTTTAGAGCCCCCCCGAGTTTTACGCTCGATGGGATAGAGATAACAGTGCGCTCTAATTTTTCAGCGCATGATAGATCCATATGCGGGCAGCTTTTATACATGTCTAATTCATGCATAAGCTTCCACAGAGGTCTACTCATATAGCCTGCGTCATTTAGTGCCTTTAGTATTTGATCACGATCAAGACCATCTTCAATTCTAATTGCGCAAAGCCAGTAATTACTTCTCGTCCCTTCTGGCTCGCGGACAAACTCAACGCCATTAAGTCCTTCAAAAGCAAGCTTATAACGCTCGGCCAGATCCCGCTTCGCTTTCAAGAATGCATCAAGTTGCTCTAGCTGCGCGCAGCCCAGCGCGGCGTTAATATTCGGCATACGGTAATTATAGCCAATCTCATCATGGATAAACTCCCATGGATGAGGCTGCTTTGCTGTTGTCGTCAAGTGCTTAGCGCGTTTAGCTAGCTCAGCATCATTGGTGAGGATTGCGCCACCACCGCCTGTCGTCATGATTTTGTTACCGTTAAAAGATAGCGTTGAAATAAGGCCAAAAGCCTCCACGGGCTTATCATGATAAAGGCTGCCCAGACTTTCCGCGCAATCTGCAATAATTGGCAGATCATATTTTTGCGCTAGAGCTTCAAGCCCATTCATGTCCACTGGATGCCCCAGAGTATGCATCGGGACGAGCGCAGCAATACGGCGCCCAGTTAGCTTATTATAAGAGCCGTCATCTTTTACGTCTATTATTGCGGATAAATAGCTATCCAGCTTAGGCACATCAACACCCAATGACTGCTCTTCGCTATCAATAAAATGCGGGATCGCGCCGATATAGCTAATGGCGTTAGCCGTCGCTATAAAGGTTAAGGCCGGGCATAACACTTCTTCATCGCGCTTTACGCCAGCAAGCATAAGAGCAATATGAAGAGCGGCCGTGCCATTGACAGTAGGAATTGCATATTTCACGCCACAGCGCTTTGCAAGATCATCCGAGAAACGATCAACATACGCACCGACAGAGGACACCCACCCTGTATCGATACAGTCTTTTAAATATTCATTTTCACGGCCCTGAAATAATGGCTCATGCAGCGCTATGAAGTCGTCTTTGTCACCCAAAACGGTTTTTACGGCTTCTACGATTTGGCTGACATTGCTCATTAGATATTATAGCGATCCGTTTTATATAGTTTGAGATTCTCTGGGTTCTGGAACCATTTCGCCGTTTCTTCTATCCCGCGTTTAAAGCCGTCTAGCCCACCATATTCTGGTGCCCAGTCAAAGAGTGCGTCGGCTTTTTCAGTATCGGCAAGCAAGCGCTCCACCTCGCTTTTATCTGGGCGCAGACGCTGTTCATCACAAACAATCTCAATTTCCGCGCCCATAACATCGGCGATCAGCTCTGCGAGGTCACCGATAGAAATTTCAAAATTTGAACCTACATTAACAGTTTGCCCAATAAGAGCATCACATTCCATTGCTGCTATAAAGCCTTTTGCGGTGTCTTTCACAAATGTGAAATCGCGCGTTGGAGTTAGAGAGCCAAGTTTAATTGTCCGCTCACCGCTCGCGATCTGACCGATAATCGTTGGAATAACAGCGCGCGCAGATTGACGTGGGCCATAAGTATTAAACGGCCTTAAAATCGTTACTGGCGTTTCAAAGGCGTTATAGAATGACATCGCGATAGCATCTGCACCAATTTTTGTAGCACTATAAGGGGATTGTGGCTGAAGCGGATGCTCTTCAGTAATCGGCGCAAATTGCGCTGTGCCATAAACCTCAGAGGTTGAAGTACACACAACTTTGGAAACACCTAACTCTTTGGCGGCCTGCACAACATTGAGCGTACCTTTAATGTTGGTGTCCACATAGGTGTCAGGTGAGTGATAAGAGTATGGAATAGCGATTAATGCTGCTAGATGCAGAACAGCTTCACAGCCCTGCATTGCGTTTTTAACGCCATAAGGATCACGAATATCACCTGAGAAAATATCCAAGCTATTCTGAATATCTTTAGGTGCGTGATCAAGCCAGCCCCAGCTTCCAAAGGAGTTATAATATGTGAAGGCACGCACATCATACCCTTCACGCACGAGCGCTTCAGTGAGGTGAGAACCAATAAACCCATCAGAGCCGGTAACAAGTATTTTGCCTTTAGTCTTTGTCATAGGTTCTTTTTAGCGTGCAAGTATCTGTTTGTCTATGAGCAGCTTATGAGACTTTGCGTTGATGTGGATTTTTTAGCACTTTTAAATCACCTAAATATAGATCCTTATAATGCTGAGCAGTTAGACCACTTTCTAGACCACCATGAATATTATCAGCCTGCCATTTATGGCGCGCCTTTAATGTTTCGGCGTCAACTTCAGGCTCACCATTATCGCGCCAATTTTCTAAAAATGCTTGAAGTTGCTCGTTGGTATCAAACTTATCGCAAGATAGTCCATCATCAAAAATTGTCGGGATATATTGTGCATTTTGCAAGAAGCCTACACGCTTATTTAAGATCATCGCATGAAAGGCAATAGAAGATCCTGTAAAGAGCAAAATATCAGCCCATTCAATCAACAAAGCAGATGGAATATCTGGCACTATAACAGTGTCCGAAAGTTGCTTTGGGTCCATAAAATCAAATTTCATGCCACGTGTATGGGGTTTGATTGCGCAAGACACACCAGGCATATCTGCGACCAACTTAATTGAATCTTTCAGCTCATCCACCTTAATGCCATAACCAAGCTTGGAGAGCATAAACACCACTTTAGGACCTTTACCTTGCGGCAATTTGTCCATATACGCTTTTTTATTCATATAAGGCGGAACCAAAATTTCTTCGTGCAAGCGCTTGATCCAACTGCGATCCATACGAAGATTACCATGAACCTCTGGTTTCAAATTAGGAGATCGCTCACGGACCACATCGCTATCAAGCTTTGCTGGAACTGTAAAACGATGCACACAACCTTTCAAACACTGCAATGTCTTCATATTTTCCGAGACTTCTATTGAAGCCTTGTTTGGTGAAGCATCATAATAAGCTGTCTGACCAGTTTGTATTGCATATACATGAACTCCTCGAGCACTCATAGAGCTTACATATTTATCTAATATATAGGCACGCCCTTTTTGTAAAACAGCCTCATCACAATTTATAAAAACAGGGTCCCAAGATTCGGCTATTTTATCTAACCAAGGTAGTTCGCCCTTTAGCATTTTACGCATGGGCACCAAAACAGCCAAATGTAATGTCTTTAAAACACTTCCAACGACTATGTTATCAGCCCAGGATTTATGACGTAGTGGAGCAATAAAGCGCTCAAACTTATACATTAGGCGGAGGTGAAACGGTGCTGGTGCTTTATCAAGAACGGTTTCAAAGCTCACCCCATATTTATCATACATATAGCGCGCAGCTTCATGCGATTGTGGTGAGCCCATATCTCCGTCACAAGGATAACCGATTACACGAATATTAAACCGTTCATCTTTTGCAAATTCATGCACCAATGACATTTGAATATCCATGTCATTATAAGCACGGATCAAGAAAATGATTTCAGACTTATCTGGCGGAGCCATACAAACCTCTACCTTTCGCAAACAATCCAAACATGTGAGCTCAGACAATGATCGGCAAGAAATTTTTGGAAAGCCGCGAGCGTTTCTTCACCCCTAGAAAGCAGCAATTCTTCAAAGCGACTTAACTCTGGCACCACGCCACGCTCAATAGATTTTTGCACAATCTGCACATCCAATCGCCCTGGCGTGAAGATCGACACCTCTTTAAAACCTGCCTTTGAAAATAGTTCCGTCATTCCTTTATGTGACAAGAAATTCAAATGATATGGCGGCTGAAGAGAACGTGACTTCTCCCATAGCAGCTGAATATCAAAACCGTCCGCACCCAAACATGACATGATTGCCACGCCGCCAGGCGCCGTCACTTTATAGACTGCTTTTGCAAAAAGTTCAGGATCTTGAACATGCTCTATCACCTCAAAACATGTAACTAAATCCCCTTGGGCATCACCTTGTTCTGCTTCATCCTCAACCGAAGATTCATAGACTTCAATCCCCAATTCACGGCACTGACGCGCTGCATCCTGGCCCGGCTCTATACCATGGAGCTCAGCCTCAGGATGGCGTTTTTTCCACTCAGTCAAAAATGCGCCATTAGCACTACCAATATCCAATACACGTTTCGGCTTATGGCCAGTTTTTTCAATAACCTCTTCTATACGCGTTATATTGGGCAACATAATCGACTCTTTGCGTTTTTCGCCAGTCTTTTTAAGCACCTCTTCCGCCCAAAAACTCTGAGATTTGCCGACAGAATAATAACGAATTAGCTCACTCAAATCTGGACGCGGTGAAACATATATTGAGCCGCACTCTTCGCAATTATTGTATGTGAATGTATTTTTTTTAAACTTACTCTTAATTTCAGAAGATGCGCAGCCTGGGCAATTCACTTCTACAAATTTAGACTTATCAAAAAAATTTTCCGCATCATGTGCACTTAGACGCATAAACTCACTAAACACATCTTCAGGGCGGATTTCTTCTTCTTTTATAGCAGCATTTTGTTTACTCATATCTATCTCCAACACGCTTTTCACCCGATAATTCATGTGCGATTTCATCAATACAATCCAGTATGCCTTGCCCTAGCTCGATATGATCAGGTTTGACCAGCTTTTGCCCTAACCTTGGATTATAGTTATATGGTGTCATCACATAATGCCCTGCCATCACTTCTTCACCAAATTTCAGTGCTGGTTTATTCGGCAGCATTTCAGCAATCATGCGCATAATATCTGTAACGCGCATACGCTCATTCCCTGTTAAGATGATGTGTCTATTCTCATATTCAGGTGCTAAGATATCGACAGAAAGCTGCGCTGCATCGCTAATATGGATATATTCACGCATAGCATTTTCATCGCCGTAATAAACAATTTCACCCTTTTCCATGGCAGAGGTGATGAGCTTGTGTATGCCGTTAGTCTCTGGCGCGCGGCGACCATAAAGCGATCCATAGCGAAGAATTGTAAAAGGCAGTGCATGAACAGATTTATAAGTTTCGATATAGTTTTCGCAAGCTTGCTTAGAGGCGCGATAAAATGATCCACGCTCTGAATAGACATAGACTGTAGAAGCAAAGACAAAGCGCTTTATATTATGCGCAACCGCCGCTTCTAAAGCATTGAGTGTGCCCATTAAATTTACGCGCCCTGTATCTAACGGTCTGGTTTTGCACTCCTCGATATCGGCAATACCGGCCATGTGATAAATGTAATCGCAATCTTGAGCAGCCGCCTTAACAGCTTCCAGATCGGTAATGTCACCAATGATCATTTCCTGATCTGCACAGAGATAAGGTGATTCTACGCGGTCAAAAAGTTTTACATGATAGCCAGCTTGTGTCAGCGCTTCTGCTGTGTAGCTGCCTAAGAACCCGCTCGCGCCAGTGAGTAGAACTGTTTCATTTTTACGTGCCATAGATATAGCCTTAAGCGTTTTTGTTTAACGATTCCAGCAAATTTTTTGCTGCTAATGTTTCTTGCTCAATGCGTGATTCTTTTGCATATGAGCCAACATGAGCCGTTAAAATCACATTTTCAATTTCGCATAGAGCGCCTTTATAAGGCTCTTGCTCGAACACATCAAGCGCAGCGGCTGATAAATGCTCGGATTTCAGGGCAGATAGCAAAGCCTGCTCATCAACAAGTCCGCCGCGAGCCGTATTAATCAGCACCGCGCCTTTTTTCATTTTAGAGAGCGCTTTTTCATCAATCAGATGCTTATTCTCATCGCTATATGGGATATGCAGACTGATTATATCGGCTTGTTCTAAAAGCTCATCAAAGCTTACCAATTCTTCAGCACCACTCGCATAAGGATCATAAGCGATTACTTTAGCGCCAAAGCCGCGGACATATTCGGCAACCTTGCGCCCAATACGGCCAAAGCCGATAAGCCCAACTGTGCGCGCACCAAGCAAGCCGCCCATAGGCCGCACCCACTCACCTGCGCGAATAGAGCGATCTTGAAGCGGTGCAAAGCGCAAGCAATCAAGCATCAAGCCAACAGCCAGCTCGGCAACGGCCTTAGTCGGTGCGTCAGGCGTATTGGTCACAGCAATGTTATTCGCATTCGCCGCTTCAATATCAACGCTATCCATACCGATGCCGCATCGTGCTATGGCTCTTAAATTTTGCGCGCCATCCAACACTGATTTCGTTAATGGCTCAACGCCCGCAATCATCCCGACAATTTCAGGTGTTAAAAGCTCTGCAACCTCGTCTTCTGTCAGACGGCGTTTATGCGGGTTTAATACCGGCTCATATCCTGCCGCCTCAAGTGCTTTTATTTCAGGCGTCTCAAGATTGAAGCTTGAAGTCGTAATTAAAAATTTAGACATGATGTTTCCTTTAGTCAGGCTACTCGATTTTAAACGGCTTTAAGCAGCCACCTTAGCTTTTTCAGCATAAAGCGGATAAAGCGTATCATTTTCCATCACACTTTCCGCATAATCACGGTCTTGCGGTGTATCGACACTCACAGCGATATCTGGACACATTGCCATTTGCACGGGGTGTGCATTTTCTAAACAGCGGTTAAGATCGATGCTTTCTGCGATTTCTAATGGGCTTGGCGGTGTTTCATTAAATTTCAGTAAGTAATCACGCGTATAGGGAATAGTGCAGATTTGCTTTAGCCAACGAATACCATCTTTACCTTTTTCACCGCCTTTACACATAGTCGGGATTGGTTCGCGAGACATAAACATCGCACGGTCATTCACATCCACGATCACTTTAATGGAGTGCGGTGATTTAAACTCGGTTTCATCTTTAATTTCGCCCATCAAGCAAGCAACACCTACATCAGAATCTGCATTTTGAAGCGCTTGAGCTGCCGTATCGATTGTTGCTGGTGTTACAAGAGGCTCATCCCCTTGCGCCATCACAACGATGTCGATTTTCTTACCTGTCATTTCTTCGATCTTTAGCATTGCTTCCGCGCAACGATCAGAGCAACGCTCATGAGTATCTGCAGTCATAACAGCCTTACCACCGATAGATTCGATATAATCGAATATTTCCTGATCACAGGTTGCCACCCATGTATCATCCAAGCTCTCAGCCATGACTACGCGCATATAAACATGTCCGATCATTGGAATGCCTTTAATTTTTGCCATAGGCTTGCCCGGAAAGCGAGAAGAGCCCATACGCGCTGGAATGATTGCAACAGTGTTCATGATTTTTACCCCTTACTTAAACGATATTACTTTACGAATTCTTTTACGACATCCATACCCGCTCTACAGGCTGCATCAATAATTCTTGTATCAATGCTGTAGGCTATGAATGTAAAGCCTTGCTCTAAAGAGCTTTTCAACTTAGCTAAGTCTGCCTCAACAATATGAAGGCCGCCCGGCTTACCCATAGCTTTCGCCGTCTCGCAGACCTTATTCATGGCGGCTTGAACATCGGGGTGATCAATTTGCCCAGCAAGGCCCATAGAAGCTGAGAGGTCATATGGTCCGAGGAAATATCCATCGACGCCTTTGACGCTTAGAATATCTTCCAAATTATTCACTGCATCAATATGTTCGATTTGAGCGATGCAGACCGCTTCATTATTGAGCTTTTCGATATAGCCATTTAAGCCGATGCCACCGCCATATTCCTGCGCACGCGCAAGACCTACACCCCGCATACCGACTGGTGGGTAGTACATTGCATCAACAGCACGCTGCATCTCAGCACCCGTCTTTACCATAGGCACGATCAAGCCACCTGCTCCACTATCCATGACGCGTTTAATGAGGTTTTCATCATTATTGGTGATACGAATAAGCGGGGTTGAGCCGCCATATTGAATAGCGCGTATCAGATTTTCCGCTGCGCCAAAATCCGTTGCTGTATGTTCTAAATCTATACAAACCCAATCAAAACCACTGCGCGCTTGTATCTCGGCACTTGCCGGATGGCCGATCATGACCCAGCCGCCAATACAGGCTTCTAAATTTTGTAGTTTTTGCTTAAGCGTTTTTGTCATGTCTAATCACAAATATAAATATTTAACTTATCGCCTGCAGCACGTATTAAATGCGTGATCGGCAAGCTTTCATCGCCCTGTAAAGCGCGCTCATATACTGCCCTTTTCTCAAGCCCATTGACAAGCAGAAAGAGGTTTTTTGTGCCTAAGAGTTGTGGGAGGGTATAGCTAACACGCTTTTGGGGCTCTTGGGGCGCTACGCCCTCAATGAGCATCGTCTCACCCTGCATGACTTGATGAGGAAAAAGTGAGGCAAAATGCCCATCAGGCCCCATCCCTAATATAATTGCGCTTGCCGGCCATATATGGCTTTGCGCATCCTTCTCGCACATCACGCCCTTAACATCATCCCAGAGCTGAACAGGTTTAACGCCTAGCGCGCGCTCTATCATTTTCGCGTTACAATCCGCACTCTCACATGGCACGCAGCGTTCATCAGTAAGGCTCAGCGTGATTTTATCCCAAGACAAGTTCGAGGCTTTCAGTGCTTCAAAAAGCTTTTTAGGACTAGAGCCTCCTGGCACTAGCAAAAGCGCACGCCCACGCTGCGCGATATCTTCCTTTAATATTTCCACGATCCTGCCGCACAGCTCTTGGGCTTGTACGTAAGCATCCTCATATTCATAAAGCCTCATGGCGGCCATCATACAGGTTGAGAACTTTTTGCATATATAAATTTGACAAAAAAACGCAGCGGTTATATTAACCACACATTTAACATAAGGAATTCTAAATATGGCAGTATTTTTTAATTTTGATGACGAGCAACTGATCTCAAAGGACTCTGCATTCAACACTCATCAATCAACTTACGATGTAATTAAAAATAAGAAAACTGCCGCTTTAAACGGAATTCAGGATCTTTTTATTGCTGGCCCTTCTACTGCAGATATTCCGCTCACAGACAATCTCATCATTGTAGCCGCGGCAGGTGATTTGGCAGGCGAGCGCATGGAAGCCTTAAATGCGAAACTTCAAGCTATGCAAGATGCGGGAGAAGCGTTTTGCTGTATCCTCGCAGGTGCAGGCCACTACGCGCTACCTCCCGCAGGCACACCAGAAGATGAAATTGATTTTTCCACTCATATTAATCCTAAGTTTGTGCACGCGGCTTTGACAAACATGTCAGCGGGGAATTCACACACAAAATCCTATTTGCGCAATCCTCAGGACAACCTCACCTATATTGCGGCATCCCATTGCCTTACAGAGGATTTTGGGGGCGGCGCGGAACCAACAATTCCATTCTTAGCCAACAGCAATATTATCCCTAATGATAATGTCTTTATATACGACGCAGTTCGTTACAAAGGGCAACTTGCCGAAAAAGACCAAACAATTGTCGGCACAGGGACTGGCGCACCTCCTGCAGCCTTGTCGGTCTATGATGCTTTGCGTCAGCAAGCAGGTATTGATACGCCGCTAAACGTGCATATTGCCGGCATGGACGGCACGGCAGATATAATTCACTGCCCTGTAAGCGAAATTCCTGCAGAGCGTTTAGAAGGGCGCGCCGCTGATAAGCTTATTCAACTTGAGAACGGGCAGAGCGCTTTTATTGATCCCGTATATGAAGCGCAGATGAGTGAAATTGCGTTTATTGCAACAGCTTATCCTGAGCGTACAATCAGCCTCAACGTAGATTCACCCGACAACACGCTTTCGGCACAAATATTCAATACGCCAGATGGTAAACCAAATACTAGCTTCAAAATTGGTCATTTAGAAAATTTCAAACCAGGGCATCCATAAAACCACTCATATCAGGGATGGTTTTAGTACCTTCGGGGAATGGGTTTTGGTTTGGATCAATGAGGCGGCCGAGAAAATCCGTACCAGCCGCTTTAGCCGCATTATAATCGGTAATAGCATCGCCTACCATGAGCATAGCGCTTAAATCATAGCCATTTTTAGCCGATATAGACCTTATATGCTGGTCTTTTTTTGTTGGTGCACCAAATATGCCTTTAAAATAATACTCCATACCGCGCGCAGTAATTATGCGCTCTAATTCGGCTTGCGGCGTGGCTGAAGCAACATAGAGCGGCGTATCTTTTTCTTTCAAAGCTTCAAGCATCTCCTTAGCGCCATTAACCCACGCGCTTTGCACAACTAATTGCTCGACTATATCAGAGAATTTTTGCGCTAGCTCTTGTACGCGCTCTTCGGTACAGACGCGTGCGCAGAGCTCAGTTTCGTAATAGCGAATTTTATCATAGCGCGTTACGCCACCATTTTCGTTATGATAGCGCAGGACTTTATCTTGTATCTCTGGGGTTTCATCTTCATAGAGCTTAACAAATGCATCGCCTTTAATACTTACGCTCTCAGCCAAGACCCCATCAAAATCAAAAACTATCGCTTCATATTTCATTTTACGCCATCTCTAAAGTGAAGTTAAGCACTCAAAAACACCAGATTTATCAATCAACTCACGCCAGCGTCTATCTTCAACATTTGGCGTTGAGAATTCGTAATTCTCAAGTGCATTAAGCGTAAGATTTGAAAAATCAGGTTCTAGCCAGAAAAACTTACCATTACGGCGATTAGCAAAGCCTTCAATCCAGCGATATTTCATACTGACAATCGGCATACCCAGCGCACAATATTCCAGTACTTTTGTTGCTGTTTGTACATTATAAGGATATTGATCCGGCACAAGATTAAGCCCGTAACGCCCACGCGCTACATAGCTTGCAACTTTCTCATAAGGGATACGGCCAGTAAAAGTAATATTTTTAGCGTCTTTAAAACGCTCGCGCGCCTCTTCACTCGCATCACCAATGATCAGCACAGTCGCATCACGAGCGCTTTGCGCAAAATAGTCCAATATAGCGATCACTTCAGGGCCACGATGAACTGAGCCCGCATAGACAAAATCATATTCAGGCTTCAAAGGCGCCTCAAAGAATTGAGCAGCAATACCCATATCGCGATATTGGTAAGGTACATCATCTCTAAATGGAAACCCTTTACGCACAATCTTATTTAGAAACACACGTTGATCTGGGCGTTTATTGAGCATCATTTTGACGCTGTTTTTTACAACAGGCCAGCGCCCAGCAGATAAAGAGTTATATTCATGAACGACATAACGTCCCTCGCCCGAAGCATCCAGCCCCATGAATCGCCAAATCACATCAAATTCTTTTGGGTGATAATCATCTAAATCCAGCGAATTATAAGCCTTAAAATCAGGATGCGCAGTCTCCAAATACCGCATATAAGCAGGTATTTCCGGCAAATAGGTGTGGGAAGGCCCTTCGAACAGGATAGTTTTCATGATAGAAAATTTGTACGGAAATTAAGCTCTAAGGTCAAGCGGACAATGGCATTCATGTGCACTTTATAAGCAAATTTTAAGCGCCCTCAGCATTCCAATCAAAGCTGCAAGCGATAAATTCAGGGTTGAGCCACTTCTCATTTTTACCGCCATAAGTTAACTCCACGCCTTCCGTATCTGTTAGCACTCCGCCCGCAGCTCTTATAACAGCATGTGCTGCTGCCGTATCCCACTCACATGTTGGCCCAAGCCTTGGATAAATATCAGCCTTACCTGCAGCAATCACACAAATTTTTAGAGAACTTCCGTATTTTGCAACTTTATTGAGTTTAAAACGCTCCAAGAAAGCTTCCATACGGCTTGCATCGCCATGACTTTTACTTGCCACAACCGTTAAACCCTCTTTTGGGTAATCACGTACAGAGATCGGCTTTTCTTTATCACTATCCTGAAGCCAGCGCGTAGCTGTATCTTCATAGCCAGCGTAAAGTTCGCCACGTGCAGGGGCATAAACAACACCCAAGAAAGGTTGCCCATCTTTGATAAGGGCTATATTGACGGTAAAATCCTCACCGCCACGGATAAATTCTTTTGTGCCATCCAATGGATCGACAAGCCAAAAATATTTTTGATCTTTTGCTAATTCAGGTGCCTTCCCAAGTGAAACGCACTCTTCACCAACCATGGGGATTTCCGGTAAAATTTCTTTGAGCTTGCCTTCAATAAATAGCTCAGCTTCACGATCAGCTTTTGTCACAGGGCTATCATCATCTTTACTATCAACGCCCATATCTTCAATCCCATCGAAATATTTCAATGTGATATCACCGGCCTCAATTGCAATTCTTTTCAGGATATTACACAGCGCGCCAGGATTTTGCAGAAGCTTACTTTCACTACTCATTAAGCGATCGCCTTTTCTTTTAGGGATACATTTTGCCCATCTGACAAACTTACATCTTCTTCGATATATTTAAGAATTTGCTCAACGCAGGTCTCAATATCATTTTTGTGAGAATTCACGACAAGCTCAGGGTTATCTGGTGCTTCATACGGGCTATCAATCCCTGTGAATTCCTTAATATCACCTGCACGGGCTTTTTTATAAAGTCCTTTAGGGTCGCGCGTTTCACATGTTTCCAAATCAGCCGCAACATGGATTTCATTGAAAAGCTCAGGCGCTGCAGCGCGAGCCTTATCGCGGTCTGTGCGGTATGGAGAGATAAAGGCCGTTAATACGATTAACCCTGCATCTGCCATAAGCGCTGCTACTTCACCAACGCGGCGAATATTTTCTGCTCTATCTTCTGGTGAGAAACCTAAATCTGAGTTCAAACCATGGCGTACATTATCGCCATCAAGCACATATGAGTGATAGCCTTTTTCAAAAAGCGCCTTTTCTACCGCCATCGCAAGTGTTGATTTCCCTGCGCCAGAAAGTCCGGTAAACCAGAAAATACCACCCTTATGGCCTTTATTGACTGCACGACGCTCATCACTAATGAGGTGATCAACCATATAGATATTTTTAGATTTAGGTGCTGAAGCGCGTTGATCTGCATAGCCATCCATATTGATCGCACCGCCGCCTGCAATATCATAGCCGTCATAAATCACCATACGGCCAAGCTTTTGATTATCGGAATATGGATCAAGTGCGAGCATATCCTTTGCGCGCAGCGTAACCTCCGCAACGGCATTCTTGCCCACTTCGCCTGCATTTTCATACTGCTCAAGATCATCTGTATCAATCACACGATCAATCGACTGAACTGTCACTGTTGCCTCATGTGTGCCGTAGCGCACTTTGTAAGCATTACCTACTTTTAGCGGCTTTGGAGAGAGCCAGAATAAATTCGCTCTAAATACATTCGAGAGCATTGGTGGATTTTGTTCATGGGAGCCAATATGGCCGCGCTCAACAAAGATACGCTCATCAAGCGTAATACCGATACATTCACCCGCGCCTGCTTCAACTTTAGCAGCATCTTCTGGCCAAACTTTAATAGCCGTGACAGTCGCCGTCTCGTTGGTTGGTGAAAATAAGATTTTATCCCCTTTACGAACCATACCTGTTTCAATACGCCCAACGAGAATACGCTCTTCATTGAAGCGGTAAACATCTTGCACAGGAAAGCGAAGAGAGCGTGATAAAGGCGGGCTTTCAATCTCGAAACAATCGAGCGTTTCGGTTAAAGATTTACCTTTATACCACGGTAAGTTATCGCCACGATTGGATATCATATCGCCATTACGTGCAGAAATCGGAACGATATAATTTGCCGATAAGCCAATAGATTGCAGATAGTGATCAACCTCTTTTGAGACCTCTTCAAAACGCTCGGTTGAATGCTCAACCATATCCATTTTATTAATTACAACGGCGATTTGGCGCATCCCCAAAAGATGCAGCATATAAGCATGGCGTTTTGTTTGCTCACGCACACCTTCTGTTGCATCGACAACCAAAATCGCAGCATCCGCTTGCGCTGCACCTGAAATCATATTTTTTAGAAATTCGCGGTGGCCCGGTGCGTCAATAATCACATAGTCACGTGCTTCAGTTGAAAACCAAATTTGTGTTGTATCAATCGTAATTGCCTGATCGCGCTCAGCTTGAAATGCATCCAGAACAAATGACCATTCAAGTGCATCCGTACCACGGCGCTTACAGATCGCTTGCAGCTCCTCATATTTACCGGCTGGCAAACTATCCGTATCATAGAGAAGGCGACCAATGAGGGTAGACTTACCGTGATCAACGTGACCGACAATCACGACACGGAGTTGTTGCATAGATTTTTGTGCTTGTTTGCTCATTTTAATACTTCTTACTTTTTCGACTTCAACTTCAATATTATAACTTCTTTGCCATGCAGTAATAGATATGCCTTACAAATCCATCGAGCGTTTCTTTGACCTCACCGGTTTTTTGTAATTCCAAGCCCGGTAAAAGATCTGCCAGCTCGTCTTTATCCCATAACGGTCTTAGCCATGTATCATTTCTAAAACCTAGGAAATCTTGCTGAATTTGTGCGTATTTATTTTCGATATGCGCATTTTGAATCAAGCTATGCTCTGCGCCCACCATAGAAAAAATGAAATATCCTCCGCTCTTTAGCAGGCGTGTACATTCTTTGATATTGGCTTCAAAACCACTTTCAAGATCATCAACATAATAAATCGCATTCACTGCTGCGAGATAATCATATTGCGCATCCGCAACGGGGATGGAGGCGCTTTTACCTTTGTAAAAATTCAAAGTTGGGAATGTTTGTTGCAGCGCTTTAACTTGTTCATCTGTCACTTCCAGCCCATCGACTTGAAGACCTAAACTTTCAAAAAAAGGAATATGACGCCCATGCCCGCAGCCAATATCAAGAAGACGCTTCCCTTTAAAGTCATGCTCCAAACATTGCACCGGGTTTTTAGACAGAAAGATGCGCGCAATAAAATTTTCAGGAAAAAAATTCACCGGATTTTCGAGCGTTTTATAAAAACCGCCCCATGCCGAACTTGAAGTTTTATCTGAAGGGTTTAGCGCTTCACTCATCCTACATATATCCTCTCATTCGTCCAATTTTGCCATCAGATAGAAACAATAAATTCATACTTAACCTTTAACAATCAGCCTGAACATTCCAAACCAAACTGAGAGATATACAAAAACATCAACTTGTATAGCCCACGCAGGCTACGCTTTTCGGAACAACAATATAGCTTTACAAATCCCATTCATCCGAATTCAAACGCTTATGCAAATTAGTGCAATTTACCTTACCATCCTTTATGTGCATAGATGCTACTTTATACAACCCTTTATCCAAAATATCCTTATCTTCTGAACTCAGCAGGTTATTAGCACTAAGAGCTTCAACTAAAGCCTTCATTTTACCTTCATTTCTAGAATTAAAGTTTTGAATAGCTCCAACTATCTTCGGATCATTAGGGAGCTCTTTTAAACAAAAACCCGCATACCCTATAGGCAGAAGACCATTGGTAAGTTTCTTATAATTCTCAACGCCAATTTTTTCTTCCAAATAGTCAATATTGCCCGACTGTACATACTTATAAACCCTAGGACCAACGAAAATTAATGCTACAATCGCGAATATAATTACACTAGAGACCTTGCTCGTTTTTTTAGCTATTTCATCCTTGCTCATCTCTACATATACCCTCGTGCGCGGAGCTTTTCGAAGCTGTCTTCGGTTTCTGTATCCATAGAGCGACCAGCGCGTTCGGATACTTCTGTTACGCCCAACTCTTCGATAATGGCTTCAATACTATCAGCAGAGCTTTCCACCGGGAAGGTCAGGTTTTTCTCACCTAATGAGCGGTAACGCATCATCTTGCCAGTCTCTTTATCTTCGCGGGCTAGATACAGCTCGCAATATGGGATGTTCTCACGCTGATGGTAGCGCCAAATATCAATCTCAGTCCAATGCAAAATCGGATGCACACGCAGGTGCGCACCTTCAGGAAACTCTGTTTTATACTGATCCCAAAATTCTGGAGGTTGGTCTTTGAAGTCCCATGAGCCATCAAAGCTACGCGGACTAAAGACACGCTCTTTCGCGCGAAGCCCTTGCTCATCACGACGGATACCACCAAACATGCCTTTAAATTTATATTCTTCCATAAGGGTTTTAAGCCCTTCGGTTTTACGCATCGCAGAGCGCGTATTTGGCGGCAATGTTTGATCCATATCTTCTTCTGGTGGACATTGCCAGTTAATGCAATCAAGCTCCCATTCATTGATCAAACGATCACGGAATGCATACACCTCATCCATCTCCATACCAGTATCTAGCAAAGTAACAGGGAAAGGAACACGGCCATAAAAGGCTTTACGCACCATATAAAGAAGCGCTGTTGAGTCTTTACCGATCGACCACATCATCCCTAATGGGTCGAGCTTATTATAAGCCTCGCGAATGATGTAAATTGTTTTTGCTTCGAGTTCGTCGAGATATTTGTACATATTTCGTACTTACCTTTTTATGTTTTAAGAAACTTTTTTCAATGTTGCCGCCTCATCCGGCTCTACAACCTTACGACCAATAGACACATAATGGAACCCGCGCCCACGCATATCATCAAGTTTATAGATATTGCGCATATCCACGAGCACTTTCTTTTTCATGATCTGATCCAAGCGTGCAAAATCTAGTGAACGGAACTCGTTCCACTCTGTAATGATCACCAATGCATCTGCATCTTGTGCAACATCATAAGCATTTTCACCCCATTCAATATCTTCGAAATATTTTTGAGCTTCTCCCATCGCAATTGGATCAAAGGCTGCTACTTTCGCGCCCGCCTCTTGCAAGATTGGAATAATTTGCAGAGATGGCGCTTCGCGCATATCGTCAGTGTTTGGCTTGAAAGATACGCCAAGGACACCAATCTTTTTACCCTGAAGATCGCCGCCGCACGCCTTCATCACGCGCTCTGCCATTGAACGCTGGCGCTCCGAGTTAACCCAGACAACAGTTTCCACGATATTTTGTGGGGCGTTATATTTATGACCGATTTGCGTTAGAGCCAATGTATCTTTTGGGAAACATGAGCCACCATAGCCAGGGCCAGCATGTAAGAACTTTGAGCCTATACGCCCATCAAGGCCCATGCCTTTTGCAACTTCTTGTACATTCGCACCAGTTTGCTCACACAGATTTGCGACCTCATTAATGAAAGTAATTTTCGTCGCCAAAAATGCATTGGCTGCATATTTAATTGTTTCGGCTGTTTCCGGTGATGTAATGACCATCGGGGTCTCATTGATATATAAAGGGCGGTATAGCTCGCGCATAATATCTTTCGCACGCTCACCTTCGACACCAATCACTACACGGTCTGGACGAAGGAAATCATTAATTGCTGCACCTTCTCGTAAAAACTCAGGATTCGAGGCTACATCAAACTCAATAGAAGAATCACCACGATTTGCCACTTCTTTTGAGACAATTTCATAAATTTCGCGGGCTGTACCAACCGGTACTGTGGATTTTGTGACAATCAATGTATAGCCACTCATCACGCTGGCAATTTCTTTAGCGGCTTGATAAACATAGCTCATATCAGCATGGCCGTCATCCGCACGCGCTGGCGTTCCCACACCGATAAAGACAGCTGCCGACTCTTTAACAGCTTCGGCCAAATCTGTTGTAAACGACAAACGCCCTGCTTTAACTTGTTTCTCAACCAAGTCATCAAGACCCGGCTCATAAATAGGAATCTCACCGTTTTTCAAACGCTCAATTTTGCCCGTGTCTTTATCCACGCAGACGACATTAATACCGAATTCAGCGAAACAGGTTCCTGAAACCAAACCGACATAGCCAGTACCGACCATAGTAATTTTCATTACGCTTACTCCTTACTTCCAAGCGCTTGAGCGAATATTTACGATTATTACTGGCACTGTAGAAGTGCAAAAGCAAGCCCCACAGTTTTATTTTACCCACGATAATAGCAATTATGGCGCGTTAAATTCTGTTTTGTAAAATCCAACATAGAGCATTGCGTTGCATAGGCATATTCGTTTAAAGTTCTCTTTAAGTTTATAGAGTCATCACATTTCAATAGAGTAAAGGGATATAATCATGGCGAGTAACGGTGCAGCTCCACAACAAGCAGGCGAAGGCAATATGCCTCTTTTTTACAAAGACCCGATGCCACTAGACGCAAAAAAACATTCTGAGCTAAGCCTAAAAGAGAATTACGGCTTTAGCTATACTGAAGGTGTTAATGCTGTTCCGATCAACCTTATTGAAATGCCGCAAGTTTGCCATTTCTATCCTATCGCCTTTTCTCCGGATGGTCGTGCAACACCAGTAGCAATTCTTGGCCTGCGCGATGGCGAAAACCTCTTTTTAGGTGAAGACAAAAAAAGCTGGGCAGCCAACACTTATATCCCTGCCTATATTCGTCGTTACCCATTTATCTTTTCAGAGCTTCAAGATAGCGACCAATTAACGCTATGCGTTGATCAAAACGAAGATATCATTGATCCATCAGGCAGCGGTCAACGTTTCTTTGATGCAGAGAGCAAGCCAACCGAACTTGCGAATAATGCTTTGGAATTTTGCAAATCCTATCACGCAGCTGCACAGCAGACACTTGCATTCAGTGCAGCAATCGCAGAATCCGGTATTTTAATCGACAGAGAAGCACAGCTTAATATTAGCGGCAATAAACGCATTAAATTCAGCGGCTTCCAAATCATTGATGAGAAAAAACTCTCTGAAATTGATGATAAAACATTCCTAGAGTGGCGCAGCAAAGGCTATCTGCCGTTCATCTATGCTCACCTCTTCTCAGGTGCGCAGTGGCAGCATCTTTCCCAGATGCTTAATGCGCAAATTGAAGCTGGTACAGCGACAATCTAAGCCGACATATCATAATCAATCCACACAGAGGCCCAAGCTGCTTTTTGTGTGGATTTTATGGAATTATTGAAATTCCATCCTTGCATTCTTTTTCTAAACCATGCTAGTCATAACTCACATTTTCTAAAAATTGGAGAGAGACCACCATGGCAAAAGTAGGTGCACAAAGGGGAGCCGAACTTACAGGCAAATCGAAATCGACTATTCAGCGTGCTATGAATAGTGGCAAATTGTCTTATGAGCTAGATGCGAATGGTCGCCGTGTTATTGATGTATCAGAATTAGAGCGCGTTTTTGGCCTTCAGAATATGTCTTCTGACAACTCATCAAACACAGTTGAAGCTGAACTGGAAAAAGCATCTTCCATGCTTGAAATGGAGCGCATGAAAATGCGCATTCTTATGCTTGAGAAGCAAATCGAATCTATGGAAGAGCAGATGGATGATCTGAGAGCGCAGCGTGATCAGTGGCAGAAACAAGCCTCTCAAGTTCTTATCACTAGCCAGCACTCTCAAAAACAAGCGGAAGAACTTGCCGCTGAACTTAAAGAGCGTGAGCGCCGTGCAAAAGAACGTCGCCAAAAAATGGAAGCAGCACGTCTTGAGCAGCGCATGAAAAAGCTTAAAGCTCAAAATGAAAATAGCGAAGCGGAAGAATCAAGCGCCTTTAGTTTTGGCGGTCTTTGGAAGCGTGCGAAAAACGCTTAAACCCTTCCTTCTCCGCATAAGCACTATAGATCAGGGCGCTTTTTAAGCGTCCTTTTTACTGCGCTAAGCGCTCTCTTTTCGCGTGATTAGCTAATGGAAATATAAATGCCAAAATGTTAGGATGTAATTATGAGAGCATTCTTTCGTCCGTTTTTAATCTTCTTAATGATCTTCAGCGTTTCGGCCACTACATTTGCGGCCGATGAGGCTGAGTACGATTTCAGCGATATGCCGGATGAGTATATTGAAGAGGTGAGTGAAGTTTATAATAGCTGTCAGGGCAATTTTACCAAGCGCATGTATTATGATTGTGAGTGTTTTGCGTTTGAATTTTTACAAAAAAGACTTGATGCTGAACCTTATGAGAGCACAGATGCGTTGGTCTTTGAACTGCGTTACATGTGTAGAGATGCTACGGAAGCGGCTGGTCAGGAATATAATTCATGCCTAACAAAGACGAATAATATGAAACCAGGTACAGACCCTGAGGCTTTTTGTGAATGTTATGCGAATAATTTCGCGACAATGATTAATGATGCTATTCCAACACTACAATCACGCACTATTAGCCCATACAAGATACGCGCTTGGGTTATGTGCAATGACCCAAGGATGGCGCGCAACCTATATGGTATCGCGCCACGATAAGAAAAAATCATTCCTCATTTTTGACTAGCGTTTTAGAGCCTTCAATCGCTGCATAAATATACGCCCCAGCATGTGGCAATATATTATATCTAAAGAAATCAGCTTGCTCTTGCGCATCAACGGAAAAGCGCGCACCTTTCCCAAGAAGAGAGGTCGCAACAATTATAGCGAAAGCCTTAAGATAAGGTGAGGCCATCGCCTCCACAAGATCGAGGTCTTTACTATTTCCCGCCACAATAAGCTCATCAATGCATTGAAGAAGCTGGCTTTTATAAAATTCAAGCTCCTTATCATCCCCCCACAGCATTTCACCAATGAAGGTTTTTACGCTTTTGCCGCTATCTCGCAGCGTTTTGCGGAACGCCAGATCAAGCGCCTGAATGCCGTTTGTACCTTCATATATAGGCAAAATTCTTGCATCACGGTAGAATTGCGCGGCGCCGGTTTCTTCGATAAAGCCCATCCCGCCGAAAACCTGCACTCCAAGCGATGTAACCTCACACGCCATATCTGTACACCAGCTTTTAACTAAAGGCGTGAGGATATCCACGCGAACATCATCTCCCTCATCTAGCGCTTGCGCTGCTGCGTAGGTAAGCGCGCGCCCTGCTGCTATTTGCGATTTCATCGATTTTAGC
>NZAJ01000047.1 GCA_002687495.1 Micavibrio sp.
CCCTATTTTCCTATATCGAATTTTTGTGTGTAGTTGCTTGGCTGTATTCTTGTCAGTTTTATTTGTTGGGTAATAATATGTCGTTTTTACCCAGTAACAGGGGAAAAAAGCCTAGGTTTTCTACAATTTCTTGCAATGGCTGTAAAAAGTCTCTAAATATCAATTATTACTGAAAAGACAGCTTACGAAAAAAGATAGGAGCAAGTAGCAATGTCTAATTTTACTCTCGCAGAATATATCTGGATTGACGGTAGCGTGCCAACACGCTTCGTGCGTTCAAAAGCACGTGTTGTTGATCTGGGTAGCAACCCAAAAATTGAAGATTTTCCAGAGTGGAGCTTTGATGGTTCATCTACAAACCAAGCCGCAGGCGATGATTCAGACTGTATCCTTCGTCCAGTAGCATATTACAAAGACCCAATTCGTGGCGAAGGTAACTTCCTTGTAATGTGTGAGGTTGATAATCCTGATGGTACACCACATGAATCAAATTCTCGCGCACAACTTCGCGCAGTTCTTGATGCTGGTGCAGCTGAGCAAGATCCTTGGGCTGGCTTTGAGCAAGAATATACACTCTTCCCAGAAGGTGCGCGTACGCCTCTAGGTTGGCCAGATAATGGTTTCCCTGCACCTCAAGGTCCTTACTATTGTGGTATTGGTGCAAACCAAGCTTTTGGGCGTGAAGTTGCTGAGGCACATGCTGAGCTTTGTCTAGAAGCTGGCCTTTGCTATTACGGTCTAAACGCAGAAGTTATGCCAGGTCAGTGGGAATTCCAAATCGGTTACCGTGGTAATGATTCTGAAGATACAGGTGTATTGGCTATGTCTGACCAAATGTGGGTTGGCCGTTGGCTTCTTCACCGTGTGGCGGAAGAGTTTGATGTTGAAGCAACGCTAGACAACAAGCCAGTTAAGGGTGACTGGAATGGTGCTGGTATGCATACAAACTTCTCAACAAATGACACACGTGATAAATCAAAAGGTAAGGCGGCTATCCAAGCTGCGGTTGATGCATTGAGCAAAAACCACGCAGATCACATCGTTCTTTATGGTGCTGGTTTGGCGGATCGTCTAACTGGTCTTCATGAAACATGTGACATCAACACATTTAAAGTTGGTGATGCTGACCGTGGATGTTCAATCCGTATTCCAAAGCCTGTAGCACTTAAAGGTTATGGTTACTTTGAAGATCGTCGTCCAGGTGCAAATGCTGACCCTTATCTTGTTGCTGCACGCCTTTGTGCAACAGTTTGTGGCGTTGATGAGTCTGTGATGAAATTCTCAAGCTGGCCACGTAAGAGCGAAAAACTTAAAGTTGCTGCTGAATAAGATTAAAAATCTTTCATAAATAATGTATAGTAGGGGTGCTTTATTCAAAGCGCCCCTTTTTTATGCCTTAAAACGCACTATATAATATGTAAATAAGATAGTGATTTTATTAACTTTTATGCGTTATTCTGTATGTGTTGGGTAATGTTTTCTGAGTTTCTATTTTAATTTCTAGTTTGTTGAGAGTGTAAATGGTTCGTAAAAGCGACATCGAGAAAGGACGTGAAGAGTTTGAAGCTTCGGAAGGGAGTTTTGAAACTTTTCAGGATTTCACATTGGAAGATGAGGATGTTAACGCTGATTTGGCGGAAGAAGCTAAATCGACGGGTGCGGGTAATGAGCAGCTTGATGATGATGATATCTTAGTTGAGGCATCATGGAATATTTCAGGAGATGAGGATTCTGTTGAAGCGGTTTCTGAAAGCGGCGACGAAGATCTGAAAATTGAAGTCTTGGAAGGTGCTTTGAGTGAGGCTGATGATGGGGAGCTTCTCCTTATGGAGGAGGTTGAAGTTGAGGCTGAAGAGCTTGAGACATTGCCTTATAAAGAGGTTGAAGCTGAGACCCAAGATGGTGATGGAGGATTCTTAGAGCCGGAAGTGCTTCAATCGGCAGATTCTGGAACGAAAAATGTGCCAGCGCGCTTTACGGGTGCAGAGCTGAAGCGCGCTGCACAGGGTGGCTTAAACTCTTCGGATATAATTAATTCTGGCGGAACGGATGTAGTTAATCAAACGGGCGAGATCGTTGTTCGTGGTGAAGGCGGTGTTCATGGCGATGGTGACGGAGAGGGGCGTAAATCTGGACGTATTGGTGATCGCTTAGTCTCTATGGGGGTTATTACCGAAGATCAGCTTAATGTGGCTCTTCAAGAAAAGAAAATTACTGGGAATATGCTGGGTCAGATTATGGTTGATCTCGGCTTTATTGATGAGGAGATGCTCATCTCGTTCCTGGCTGAAAGCTCGGGTTTTGAGGTCTTTGATCCTAAGAACATTGTCTTTGATGGTGAGGTTCTTGGATATATTGATAAGAATACCGCCATTAAGCATAGCGTGCTTCCAGTTTCGATTAGAGATGAAAAAGATCTTTATGTCGCGATGGCTGACCCTTACGATATTGTGGCTATTGATGCTTTGCGATCTATGGTGCCGAAAGGCTTGCAGATCAAGCCTATGGTTTGTACGGCTAAAATTCTCTCAGAGGCTATTGATGTAGCTTATGGTTATGCAAGCTCAATTGCAGGGATCTTAAAAGAGCTTGAGGAAGGTGAGGTTTCTCAAGATATTGCTGGGCTTGATGAGAATGCAGCTTTTACGCATCCGATCGTGCGTCTAGTGAATGCGCTTGTTTTTGATGCGGTTAAAATGGGCGTATCAGACCTTCACTTTGAACCTGAAGAAAACTTTATTCGTTTGCGCTATCGTATGGATGGTGTGCTTTTTACAGCTCAAATTCTGCACAAACAGCACTGGAATGGTATTTCTCAGCGTATCAAAATCATTTCCGGTATGAATATTGCTGATAAGCTCTCTCCGCAAGATGGGCGCTTTGGAATGAATGTTGGTGGGCGCGAGGCTGATTTCCGTGTGTCTTCACTTCCTACAGTTCATGGTGAAAACATTGTTCTTCGTGTTCTTGATCAGTCAGAGAGTATTATGCCGATGGAGAAGTTGGGCTTCTCTGAGCATAATTTGAACTTGATCAAGAAGTCTCAAAGTAAGCCGGAAGGGATTATTATTGTTACTGGCCCTACGGGTTCCGGTAAGACAACATCTCTTTATTCGATGCTCAATGAGATTAATAATGTGGAGGTGAATATTCAGACCTTGGAAGATCCGGTGGAGTATTCATTGCCGATGATCAGGCAGACGCACGTTCGTGAAGGTGTCTTGGAGTTCGCTGATGGTATTAAAGCGCTCTTGAGGCAGGATCCGGATATTATCTTTATTGGTGAGATTCGTGATGGTGAAACTGCGGGGATGGCTCTTAAAGCGGCTATGACCGGGCACCAAGTTTATACAACACTGCACACGAATGATTCGTTTGGTGCGATTCCACGATTGTTCGATTTGGGCTTGAAGCCAGGGATGGTTGCGGGAGCTATTATTGCTATTTTTGCTCAGCGATTAACAAGAAGACTCTGTTCTAATTGTAAAGAAGAATATACTCCGGATGAGAGTGAATGCGCTGTTTTGGGTATAGATGCTGATGAGCCGGCGCCAAGTATTTATCGGGCGCGTCAGGGTGGCTGTGAGATGTGCGGTGGTCAAGGTTATAAAGGTCGTACGGCTGTGGTTGAGATTTTAACGTTTGACGATGAGTTGAATGAGTTGCTGGCGCAAGGTGCGAATAAAGCTGAGTTAAAGAACTTGGCAGTGAAAAAAGGCTTCAAAAGTATGAAAGACGATGGCATTCTAAAAGTATTGGATGGTGTTACCAGTATTGAAGCTGTGTCCAAGGTTGTTGATGTGGGTAAGTAAGGCTATGTTGATAATGAATATCTATAAATACCACATTCGTGGCAGATTTTACTAAAAGAGAAGAGTGTAGGGTTGCAGAGATATAAGTATAGAGCAATAAATTCTAAAGGTAGACCTATTCGTGGGGCGATTGCTGCTGCGAGTGAGGTGGACTTATATAAACAGCTTCAGTCTGCCGGCCTGGAGTTGGTAGACTGCTCTGTGATTGGTGAGGGCGGTGCAGGGTCGTTTCTGTCCAATCTGACGCAGAAAAAAGTAGTTCTTCGTGATGTAATTCAGTTTTTTGTACAGATGGAGCAGATGCAAAGTGCTGGCGTTCCATTACTTGAGGCATTGCGCGATGTTAAGGAAGCAACTGATAGTCAACGCTTTCAGGATATTTTAACAGATATTCACCGCGATGTTTCTGATGGTGCAGCGTTATCAGAGGCTATGGCAAAGCACGAAAAGATTTTTAAGCCTCTATATATTTCACTCATTGAAGCTGGTGAAGAGACAGGTGATTTGACATCGTCTTACATGCAGCTCGTTAAATATTTGAAGTGGGTAGATACAATTCAGGCCAAAATTCGTAAAGCGACTCGCTACCCTATGGTGGTGACTTTGGTGGTGTTGATGACGATCACATTTATGATGATGGCCGTTGTTCCGCAAATTGTAGGGTTCCTTAAATATCTGGACTTAGAGTTGCCTTGGTTTACGGTCGCGTTGATCGATACATCTAATTTCTTTGTGAATCCAACATTTACTGTGTTTGGTGTTCCTGTTTATGGCGGGTTGGTAGTGCTAGCGACTCCAATTCTTTTTGTTATGCTTCTGAAGTTCTTGAGGAAAAGCTCTGATAATATTGCATATAAACTTGATGCGCTATACGTGGCGTCTCCTGCCTTTGGGCCGCTTATTCGAAAAATATCTATTGCAAGATATGCGCAAACCTTTGGGGCTTTGTATGCTAGTGGTATTGATGTGATAAAGGCCTTGGACTCATCTAAAGCGACAGTGAATAACCTAGTGATGCTTGAGGCCATGGATGTGGTTGAGGCGCAGGTGCAGACGGGGAGCACTCTATCAGCATCATTTGATGCTAGTGGAGAATTCCCGTCCATGGTTGTTCGTATGGTGAAAATCGGCGAAGAATCTGGTAACTTAACACCAGTACTTGATCAGGTTTCTGAATTTTACACGCATGATGTGAATGAGGCTATTGATGGTATGATCGAAATGATTCAGCCGACATTGACAGCAATATTAGGTCTGATGATTGCATGGATCGCGGCGGGAAGCTTGGGGCCAATTTATATGAACCTAGGGAACTTTATGGATTTTTAAGAGGCTCAAAAGCCAGGAAAAATAAAAATGGGATTATCTTTTTTAACACCAAATCGTACAGTGCTGCTGACCTCAGATGATGCGCTTTATGTTTACTCTGTATCTTCTCGCGGAGTGAAATTGGTTGATGTTGTGCCATGGGGCGCGCAAAATTTCATAGATAACGTATCTAATATTTTGGCCAAAGACTGCGCTAAGCGCCCAGTATTGATGCTCAACGATATGGTTGAGCAGCACTATAGAAAAGAGCGTGTTTTAAAATCGGGTGTAAGTTCACTAGATAAGCAGACGATGATTAAGCGTCGTTTGTCAGTTGCATTTGGTAAGTATCCTGTTCGCGCTGCGATGCTTTTAAAAGAGAAGATACCTAAGACCAAAAATCAGCCAGCATCTGATATTTATATTTTTGCGGCCATTCCAGAAAGCGATTCTCTTAATAAAACAATATCCGCTGTTAAAAAGTCTTTGGCTTCTGTAGCGGCTCTGTGCTTACTTCCTGTCGAATCTTCTGACATGGTTAGAACGCTTTCGCAGAAATTGTCTAAAAAAGGTTCGAAAAAAGCGACATGGTCAATTTTTATAGGTCAGCATAGAAGTGGGAATGTACGTCAAGTCGTAACCAAGAATGGCGAGCTGGCCCTTACGCGTATGAGCCCTCTTGCTGCTGAGCCTAAGGATCCAATTCAATGGGCGCAAGAAATCCAAAAAGAGTTTAAAGCAACAATGAGTTACCTTTCGCGTTTCGGATATGATCCGTCACAAGGATTGGAAGTGACGATTATTGCGAATATTGACGCATCAGATGCTTTGCAGCAACTTATTGATGAGAAATGCACACTTAATATTTTGACGGCCACCCAAGCCGCAGGGCTTTTAGGTCTGAATATAGGGGCTCAAGAAAATCAGGCTCTAGCGGATATTCTGCATGTTGCATGGGCGGGAAGAAAAGCGCGCTTTATGCTTCCGATGCGTGCGGGCTCCGTGAGTGAAATCCATACGCCAAGACAAGTGGCAGCGGCGGCAAGTGCCGTGCTTCTACTGTCTGTTTTTGGGCAAGCTTATTTTACGTTTGATTATTTCTCAAAGCTAACTGAGAGTAGGGATCAAATTGTTAATTTACGATCTCAGAAAAATCAACTTGATACAAAATATCAGCACGAAATAAGTAAAAAAGAAGCTATGGGCTTTGATGTGCAGCTCGTTCAAAGCTCTATATTGGTATATGATAGATTTGAAAATAACAGTGTGAATATCTTGAATCTTGCTAAAGCTGTAGGATATGCACTGGGCCCAGATATGCGCGTTGATTCAATTGATGTCACAAAAGATATAAAAGAAAGTTCTACGAGCTTCTTTAGGCCAGCACGTAATAATATCAATAATAATGATAACGAGCCTAAAGTGCTATTCCAAGCACGTATGACTATGACATATCCTGGAAGTACTAATATTGATAGAGGTAATGCAGAGGTAGCTGAGTTTAGGGAGCGCTTACAAGCGCAAATGCCTGATTACAAAGTGGAAATCACAAAGCAGCTGAAAGACTACGAATATACAGAAGGTCTGGTTGTTGAAACGGGTGATTTAGAGCGCGAGAATATTCAGCAAGACTTTGTGGCTGAAATTTTGATTGAAGCCCTCTCCAAAGTGGAAGGTGAAAAATCATGATTAAAATTTTAGGATTTAAACGTTTAGTTATTCTGCTTGTGTTGATTGGCATTAACGCGTTTGTTGGTGCTGTGACGTTTGGGTATTTATCACCTGAAAGCCTTAAAAGTGAGCGTGACGTGCGCTCTATGCGCAGTCAAAACACTGCGTTGCGTGCAGATATTGAGAGGGTTCAAGTCGAGTTGGAGCAATTGGCTGAGCAAAAAGGTTTATTTGAAAAATATCGCGAAGCTGGCTTTTTTGCGCGTCAAAACCGCAGGCAAATCGAAGATATTTTGAAATCAGTACAGCAGTTTTCCGGTGTAACGCGCGCAGCAGCCTCAGTTAACCCAGCTGAGATTGAGGAAAATGAAGAAGCTGCAAAAGCAAATCATAATGTTTTGAATTCTACTATCGAAATAAAGATAGCGGCTTTTAGTGATGTTGATATTTTACGTTACATTTTCTTGTTAAAAAGAGACTTCCCGGGACATGTTTCTGTCGATGAAATTAATATAAAGCGTGCAGGTGAAGTAAATGGTACTGTGCTTCGTGCAATAGCGACAGGCTCAGGGATTCCTCTTGTGAATGCAGAGCTTGTATTGAGTTGGAGAACCATGGTTCCTGAGAATGACCTAGAACAAGAGCGGGGGAATTAATAATGAAGAGAGTTCCTACCGTTTATAATACTTTATTTTTATGCGCGGCACTTTTGTTTGTGCCTCAATTTGCTTCTGCGCAACAAAGCGGTGTAACCGCACAAGCTGCAACGGATACTGTGCCAGATATAGCTAATAACGGCGCCGGCCAAGTAACATTGCAAAAATCGCCGAATGTATTCGACGAAAGTCAGTATAAGTCATTGGTTTTTACCTCATGGGAGCGTTCTGCAATTACAGATGCGCGTCTTTCGAAAGGGGATCAACGTGCAGTGGCTGAATGGGAGCTTGAAGAGGCGCTCAATAGAACCGAAGAAGTTAAAGAGCCTCCACGCCCTGAGGATAGAGAGCTTATTCTGGGAGGAATATTGTTTCATGATCGCGAAGATTGGACTATTTGGCTAAATAAAAAAAGAGTTACGCCAGAAGCTCTTCCAGAAGAAGTATATGATTTAAATGTGTATGAGAATTATATCGAAATGAAATGGTATGATGAATATACAAATAGAATTTTCCCGCTTCGTATGCGCGCCCATCAGCGTTTCAATCTTGATACACGTATTTTCCTGCCAGGTTAATATTAAACAGTGAGTATATATAATGAGTAATGATCAAACCATTCTTGAGCTTAAGAATGTCGGTATTAAATATGGTGATTTGGTTGCTGTATCTTCCGTAGATATTGAAGTGAAGAAGGGTGAGTTTTTTGGTATTATTGGCGTAAATGGTGCTGGTAAAACATCTTTGATTAAAACTATCCTCGGTCTAAGAGATGCTGATGAAGGTGTTGTCTCTGTTATGGGGCAGGTTGTGTCTCAAAATAAAACAAGCCCACATATAGCGTTCTTGCCAGAGCGTTTTGAACCGTCCTGGTTTTTGTCTGGCTTAGAATTTTTAAAATTCTCTGCAAAAACATACGGACAAAAACATAGCGATGAAGAATATTATAAAGCTGCAGAGGATCTGGCGTTAGACCCTAAAGCTCTTAAGAGAAAAGTTCAAACATACTCTAAAGGGATGAGGCAAAAGCTAGGCGTATTAGCAACTGTTATGACTGAAAGTGAAATCCTTCTTTTAGACGAACCTATGAGCGGTCTTGATCCTGTCGCAAGAACGCGAGTAAAGGATTTGTTGCTGAAGGTCAGTAAGCAAGGCCGTACAATTTTTATGTGCTCGCATATTTTGGCTGATATGGATGAGGTTTGTGATCGTATTTGTTTGATACATGATCAAGAGATGAAGTTTATTGGCGCACCTTCTGCATTAAGGGAGCAGACAAAAACACAGAATCTTGAGCGTGCTTTTTTACATTATGTTGAGAATGCGCGCGTAGCATGATATTATGAGTTGTTATCTTATGCCTATTCAGGCCTAGTATTTATATTTAGAGTTTCATTAAAGCGCTGTCTCTAGGGCTGGATTCATTAAAAGGAAGTAGGTTTGCCATGAAAAACCACCAAGTGAAAAAGATATTATTATCGGCAACCGCCATTATGCTTACAGTTTCATTGTGTTCTGCTAGCGCGTTCGCTCAAGATCAAGTGGATGATATGTTTCCACCACTTCCTGTCGCAAGTGAAGTTGAGCTAGATCCAATTGATGAAAGCGCTGTCGTAAATGTCGGTGAGATGGAGATTCCTGAAGATACCGATTTGCAGGCACCTATTTTGGAAGATCAGCTTACGCAAGAGATTGTCTCTGGAGATGCTGAAATCATTGATGAGCAGCAGCAAATAATATCTGGTGATGAACCAACACAGCAATTTGTCTCTGAAGCGATTCCTGTGGATACACTCGCTCAAGAGCCTTCAATTCCTGAAGATGTGTTTTTCGATGCGAATGAAGTCGCTGTCCCACAAACGGAGATGGGGAAAAAGGGCGCTCCGCGTATTGTTGATCCGAGAAAAGAAACGGCGTCTAAGATTGTGGTTGTGCGTGGTGGAGCGGCTGCAGGAACAAAAAAGGCTCAGCTCGTTGCTGCTGAACGTGCTGTAAAGCTTGGTCGTTTTGATTCTGCATTAATGTTATATGACACTTTATATGTAACAAATAAGCATGATCCTAATGTTGTTCTTGGACGTGCGATTGCACTTCAAAAATTAGGCCATATTGATGAGGCCATTGCGGCTTATGATGAATTGTTAGCAATTCGCCCAGATAGTGTTGAGGCGCAAACAAACATGCTCGGTCTTATGGCTGAAAAATATCCAGCCGTTGCTCTTCATCGATTAAAAGAGTTGTTGGAGAAGAACCCTAACAATGTTGGCCTTATTGCACAGCAAGCTTTTATTTTTGCAAGCATGGAGAAATATCAAGAGGCGATACGTTATCTAGGAATGGCTTCGAGTATAGAGCCAGAAAATGCCTCTCACATATTTAACATGGCTATTATTGCTGAGCGCGCAGGTGCAAAAAAGGATGCTGTGAAATTCTATGAGCAGGCGCTTGAGATGGATTCTTTATACGGCTCTGGTAAATCCATACCGCGTGATCAGGCTTATGAGCGTTTAGCACGCCTACGTTAAGTTTCATTACTACGATTAATGCACGACAAGGTCTTTGAATGTGATTTCTTATCTACTGGCAAATGAAGCAGATCACTTCGCCTTGTGGGTGATTGATGTTGTTTATGTCGCTCTGCTAGGTCTTTTATTTGGTAGCTTTGCCAGCGCAATCATTCATCGTGTGCCCAAGGGTGTGTCCTGGGTGTCTGAACGCTCAAAATGTGGTTCATGTAAGAATGTTCTAAAATCATATGATCTAATCCCAGTTTTTTCATGGCTATTTAATGGTGGTAAGTGTCGGGTTTGTGGCGCTCAGGTGTCAGCTATTTATCCTGTGTTGGAGCTATGCTCTGCGTTAGTTTGTGTGCTGATATTGTTATTTTCATCAGAACCTATTTTGCAAAGATATATTTTGATTTTTGCATTTCCAATAATATTGTCTTTGGCTGTGATAGACCTTCAGCATAAAATTTTACCAAATTCACTTATGATTATTCTAGCGTGTTTTGCACTGCTTTCTGTGTGCTTGGCGGCTTATCAAAATGGTGACTACAGCATATTGTTGTTTAATCATGCTCTGGGAGCTGCGGTTTTTGGTGGCTTTTCATTGCTGCTTGGTATGGGTATGGAAAAGCTTAGAGGCAAGCAAGCGCTAGGAATGGGGGATGTTAAATTCTTTGCTGTGGCAGGCTTGTGGCTTGGTTTGCCTTATTTTGGCGTTTTTTGTATTTTGTCAGGCATATTCGGGGTTTTTCTGGGGCTTGTGTGGCGTGTGGTCACTAAAGAGCAATATTTTCCTTTTGGCCCAGCATTGATTTTATCCTTTTTGTTGATTTTGATATTACGAGGTTCTTTTTTCTTTGAAAAAGCGTTACACTACTTTGTGCTCTAAATCTTTACTGAGCATTCATACTTTTTAGGTATAAATAAGTATTCCCCGTCGCAATGAAGGGGAGGGGTTAAATAGAAGACTTCATAAGAGGAGACGACCTTGGATCTAACACAGCTTCTTGCGTTTACCATGCAAAATGACGCATCTGACTTGCATTTAAGTGCTGGTAGTCCACCTATTATTCGTTCTAGTGGTCAGCTAAAACGTGTTAAGGCGGATCCGCTTTCAAGCGATGATATTCGTACAATGCTTTATTCCATTATGACGGAAGACCAGCGTGCAGAATATGAAAAGCACATGGAAATTGACTTCGCGATCGCCTTGGGCGAAAAAGCGCGTTTTCGTGTGAATGGCTTTACGACGCGTCTTGGTGCTTCGGCTGTGTTTCGTACTATTCCAACTGAAGTCCCAACAATGGAAGATTTGGGATTACCGCCAGTTATTAAGCGATTTGCTGAACTGGAAAAAGGGATTGTGCTTGTGACGGGGCCTACAGGCTCTGGTAAGTCTACAACGTTGGCTTCTATGGTTAATCATATCAATATGTATAGCGCAAAGCATATTCTTACGATCGAAGACCCGGTTGAATTTTTCCACACATCTCAAAAATCATTGGTGAACCACCGGGAGGTCGGTACGGATACAAGCTCATTTGCAAGAGCTTTGAAGAGTGCGCTTCGTGAAGACCCGGACGTTATCCTTGTTGGTGAGATGCGTGATTATGAAACGATTTCCTTGGCCTTAACAGCCGCAGAAACAGGACACTTAGTTTTTGCGACGCTTCACTCTAACTCTGCATCTAAAACGATAGACCGTATTATTGACGTGTTCCCAACAGGGGATAAGGAAATGGTGCGAGCGATGATTGCAAGTTCTCTTCAGGGGGTGGTAGCGCAAACGCTTCTCCGTAAACAAGAAGGTGGGCGTGTAGGTGCGTATGAAATTCTGGTTGGTACAAATGCTGTTCGAAACTTGATTCGTGAAAACCAGATCCCGCAAATGTATTCTATGATGCAGACAGGATCGCGTTACGGCATGGTAACGATGCAAGATGCTATTAAGGACCTTTTAGAGACTGGGCTAATTGATGAAGAAGAAGCGCACCGCGCACTGATGGCTACGACTGATGAAAACTCAGATGAGGGTGGCGATAGTGAATATGCTGCAAAAGCTGTAGGTGGTGGCCGTAAAGATGGTGGTGGTTCCTCTGGTGGCTCTGATGGGGGGTATTCATTTTGAGTTCTGATGCTGCGAATAGACCGCCTGTCATACTAGAGTATCTTCAGTCTATGAATAGTATGGGGGCGAGTGATATGTATGTCACAGTTGATGCGCCTATTGCTCTTCGCGTGGATGATCATATCTCTTATCCGAGTGATCAAAGGATTTCTCTTGATGAGGTCGACTCTATTCTTAATTCTATTCTTACAGCGCGTCAGAAAAGAACTTTTGATGTTGAGATGGAACTTAACACATCTCTGGATATGGGGGAGCTTGGCCGTTTTCGTGTAAATGTTATGCGTCAGCGTCAAAAACCGGCAATTGTGATTCGCCGTATTGTCTCTAAGATTCCAGGAATACGTGACCTAAGACTTCCATCTATTCTCGAATCTCTATCGCTTGAAAAGCGTGGCTTAATCCTTCTGACTGGTGTCACAGGCTCTGGTAAGTCAACAACGCTCGCGTCAATGATCGATTATCGTAATGAGCGAGAGGAGGGGCATATCATCACGATTGAAGATCCGATCGAATATTTCCACGATCACAAAAGATCGATCATTACGCAGCGTGAAGTTGGTGTTGATACTGAGAGTTATGCTATAGCGCTCAAAAATGCGCTACGTCAAAGGCCTGATGTAATGCTTGTTGGTGAGATTCGGGATCGAGAGGTTATGGAACAGGCCATGATGGTGACCGAAACGGGGCATTTATGTTTGGCAACAATCCACACGACTAACGCATATCAAGCTATTGAACGTATTGTGAACTTGTTCCCTGAGGAGCTAAGCAGTCAGGTTCGCATGAACTTATCAATGAACTTAAAAGCAATTATCTCGCAAAGGCTTATCCCTAGTGTGGATGGCTCATTGGTACCAGCGGTTGAGGTGCTTCTTAACCAAGGTCTTGTGCGTGAGCTGATTCTAAAAGGTGAGATATCTAAGGTCAGAGATGTTATGGAGCAAAACGCAAGTTCAGGTATGCGCTCTTTTGATATGTCATTGTTGCAGCTCTATAATGATGGTTTGATCTCAGAAGAAACAGTTATCACGAACTCTGATAAGCCTTCAGATATGAAGATTAAACTACAGCAGCAAAAGATATCTAAGCAAGACACAAGCTTAACAAGTGCCTTATCAGGTTTTGATACATCACAAATATCCATAGGGGATTAATAAAAAACAAGGATGTCTTCTTCTTGTTTGTGTGTTATGCTTATGTTCTAATTCCTAGGCACGCTATTCTTGTGTGCTTGTAACGATATATCTGTTTAGGGTTCATCTGATGAAGATTCAATTATCATTCAAACTAAAAACTATTCGCACACCATTGTTAAGTTTGGTTGCATGCGCTGCACTGAGTGTAAGTATAACGGGTTGCGATCTTGCTAAAAACCACTTGAAAGCAGATCGCGAAGGTGGCATGGAAGTCCAAGATTATCGTGATGCGCTTTCATCACGTGTTCAAGATGATGATGACAGTGATTGGTCTTCATCCGCACCATCTCTTCAGCCTTATATTGCGCAATCCTCTGAGACAATGAAGGCCATGCCTCTTGTTTCTGTGAGTGTTAATCAGAGTGTCCCTTTAAGAGATCTTCTCTACGAATTAGCTGAGCAAGCTGAATATGATTTAGAATTAGACCCTCGTATCCGCGGCGCAATTATCTTCACTGCACGTGAGCGTCCATTTGACCTCGTTATTAAACGTATCGCAAGTATCGCAGGTCTTCGTTATAAGTTTGAAGATGATGTTCTTCGCGTAGAGCTCGATACATCATATAACCAGCTCTATAAAATTGATTATTTGGCCTATGTAAGGTCAAATTCATCAACGATTTCGGCAGATATATCTGTTGTACAAGGTGAAGGTGCTCAGGCTGGATCTGGCTTCTCCACATCTGCTGAAAGTGAATCAAACTTCTGGGAAGAGTTAGATGGAAATATTGCGCAAATTATTGGCGGTGCAAATAATAACCATCTTCGTACATCAAGAACCCCACAAATAACGGCTACTGCTCAAAACCCTGATGTAGTATCTGGTGCTGATGGCGGTGAGCCTGCGCAGGCTGTTGTAAATGTATCTTCATTACCAACAGAAGAAGAGCCTGAAGATGAAGCGTCTGGTAATGCTGATGATGACCCAAATGCTCCTACATATACTATTAATAAACAGGCCGGTATTGTGAATGTTTTTGCGCCTGAGAAAACGCAAAAAGAGGTTGCGGAATATCTTCGACTTGTTAAGAGGTCAGTCACCGCACAAGTCTTGATTGAAACTAAGATTTTAGAAGTTTCTTTGAATGACGAGTTTTCAACTGGGATTGATTGGAATAGCTTAAATGCTGGGTCAAATAACGTTTTAGCTCAATTTACAGGTGTAGGTTCGAATGTCGGTTTGACCGATCCTTTACAGACGATTGGACGAGATGCAAGCAGTGTCTTTACGGGAAGTAATAATTTCTTTGTAAGCGTTTCAGATAAAGTAGATGTTCTTATTCAAGCATTATCAGGCTATGGAACAGTAAAAGCTCTTGCTTCGCCACGCCTAACCGTCGTCAATAATCAATCTGCAGTATTGAATGTATCAACTAACCGAGTTTTCTTCGAGGTGGATATCGACGTCTCAGATACTGATAATGGTGTTACAACTGAAATTAGCTCTACAGTAAATAGTGTACCCGAAGGCGTTCTTATTCACGTTCTACCATCCATTAATTTGGATGATAGAACTGTATCTTTGGCTGTGAGGCCAACTATTACTGAAGTTGTGAATAGAATAGAAGATCCTGCCGTACAGTATATTACTGCAGCTAACTCTATTACAGGTGTTACATCGGAGTTTCCTGAATTGAATGTGCAGGAAATTGATTCTGTAATTAAAGTAGACTCAGGTCGACCTATTGTAATGGGTGGTTTGCTGCAGGACCGTGTGCAAGGTGTGCAAGAGGGAATACCTGTACTAAGTGAAATCCCACTGGCTGGTGCGTTGTTCCGCGATCAGAATGATCTTATAACGAAGACAGAAGTTGTAATCTTTATGAAAGCAACGATCTTAGATTCACCTAGTGACTCTGTGCACGCGACTGATAAAGATCTTTATCGTAAATTCTCATCTGACCGTCGTCCATTAAGATTTTAAGAGAGACATATAATGATATCATCTGCGTTGGTAGGATATATTTTAAAGGCGGCCATTCGTGACCGCCTTTTAATATCGATGCTTATACTTATTATTTTAAGTGTAAGCCTTTCAGTCTTTTTTGGCTCTGCAGCAATATATGAAAAGGCGCATTTCACAGCCGTTTTTTCAGCCTCTACATTGCGTATTATAAATGTAATTGCGTTGTCATTATTCACTGTATTCTTTATTCGTCGTTCTTTTGAATCTCGTGATATCGAATATATGCTTACGCGCCCAATAGGACGTATAAAATTTCTACTCTCATATGCTTTCGGATTTTCTATTATCGCGATTTTTGCCTCAGTTCTCACAGCGGCATGTGTATATTTTGTTGGTAATCAAGCGGGAAATGATGGTTTTTGGCTTTGGGCACTAAGCATAATGATGGAAAACATCATTATGATTAATGCAGCTCTTTTCTTTTCAATGATTTTAACAAGTGCGGCGACAGCTGCTTTTACTGTATTTGGTTATTACGTACTTTCACGAATGAGTGGTCAAGTATTGGGTATTATCGATTCAGGTAAAGCCCTTATGAGTGAGAAGACTGAAACAACTACAATAATGGAGCTGACAATGCAGCTCGTTTCATTCTTAATGCCAAGAGGTGATTTGCTAGGGCAGTCATCGTGGCTATTATATGGTGTGCAGGAGACAGTTGGATATGGTTTTGTTATCGCACAAGGGCTTATTTACACTTCCATTTTGATTATTGCAGCCCTCATTGATCTTGTAACGAGAAAGTTCTAAAGCAAATTATTAATGCCATGAATGCGACTTCCATAAAACAGCATAAGAAAAATCTATTAAATGCGAGTTTCGCTTTAAAAAGCCTTCTTGCTTTGGCGGTTATTATTAACGGGTTCGTATGGCTATCCGTGAGAAACGAACAGACGCGTTGGCTGAATGTACCGCCAGCACCTTCAGTTCTGGCTGCAAGTTTCTCTGGACTAGGTGACTTACAGCTTGCTTATCGTTTGATTGGTTTAACTGTCCAAAATATGGGCGATACAGGTGGGCGTATAGTTAATTTAAAGGAATATGATACGCACGCATTATCCCAATGGTTTCATCTTGAGCATGCATTGGATGAACGCTCTAATTTTATTCCTTACCTCGCGGGGTATTTTTTCACTGGCCGTAAAGATAATAAAAATTTGGAACCTATCATTGAATATCTCGAGGTGGCTGCAAAAACGGATGCTCCATATAAATGGCGCTGGCTTGTACAGGCTGTTTTTTTAGCTATGCATAAACTCGAAGACACAGATAGGGCTCTAGAACTAGCTTATAAATTAGCAAAACTCGATGACCCTGATATGCCTGCATGGGCAAAGCAAATGCCAGCTTTTGTACTTAATTCAAAAGGTGAGAAAGCTGATGCACTCATGCTGATGCTTAATATCATGAAAACACAGGGCGAAAATATGGAGCCTGAAGAACTATATTCTTTGAAATATTATGTTTGTAATGAGATTTTATCTCCTGAAGAGAATGAAAAATTTGATTTTTGTGGTGATATATAGCCCTAAGCTCTAGTCTTTTAAGGCGTTTTCGTGTAATTGAGAAAACATGCAGGGCTTAAGCTTTTCCTTTATGGAGATTTTATCATTTATCGGATTGACGCAATGTGTGTACTTGGTCGTGCACATTCTTTTTCACTCGCGCCTGCGTTGGGAAACGATTATTCCCCTTATTTACTTCACAGTTCTTGCTCTCGCATTTTTTACTGATGCCTTGAAAGGCAATATTCCAGAAATAAAAGATAATGTGTTTTTTATAGAGTGGTTTGCATGGTTTTTGGGCCCACCATTGAGTTATTTGCTGATTGTACAAATGTCCAGAGCTGATAAGTTTCCATCTCCTAAAGATTTCGGCATACTTATTTTATTGCCGTTAAGTATGGCGATAGCATTTTCTTTTTTAGATACGAGTGATGAGTGCAATTTTAAAAATGCCTGTGAAGATTTACGTGGCCTATTAAATGTTTTTGGTTTGATGAGCGGCACTATAAGTCTGCTTTTAATCTTCTCACGGGCTGAGCTCTTTAGGATAATTCGAAAGCAACGAAATGGATCTGAGAGATATTGGCTAGTACTATCCTTGATCATTTTGAATGTCTTATTCTTAGGAACTGTTTTTGCAAACATAGCTGGAACATTACCGCAGGATATAAGTTTAACGCTAATTAGAAACGTACTTGGATTAGGCTTTGTTTATTTGGTCAGTACGTCTTTATTAAGGATTTTTCCTAAGGAAAGCTCTAAAGAGCGAGCAACAAGAGATGTTGAAGAGCTGTCAAATGAAGAAAAACAGCTAGCAAAGAAAATAGAAAAGCTATTAGATTTAGATAAGGTCTATCAAGAGCCGACATATAGTCGAAAAGATCTTGCAAATGAATGTAATGCTTCAGAAATTACGATCTCTAAAGTTATAAATACATATTTCGAGAAGTCCTTCCCCCAAATCATGAACGAAAGACGTGTTGAAGATGCTAAAAGGCTCCTAGTGGATACTGACGCTGCTATTAAAACCGTCGGGGAAGAGGTAGGTTTTAATTCTTTGCCATCATTCAACAGAGTTTTTAAGGATATGGTTGGTATATCGCCAGGTGAATATAGAAAGAATCACCTTTCTATATAAGCTTTTTGGCAAAAGCGCCTTTAAAAAGCGTCAAGTACTTATCATTTTGTTATTCTGAGTTCTCAATTTGTATGTTGAATTTGGCTGAATGTGAATCTTAATAAAGCTTTTACAAAATCAGGGTGAGAATTACCTTATAGGGCGTATTGCATGTGAACCAATTTAAGGTAGAATCAATGCTGCATGTTCATGCATCCAAAAAGCCGGATGGTCCGGCTGATTATTTAAGTGACTAAACTTTGATTCAGTGAATCATTTTACAGGAGAGAGTGCAATGGAAAAATCTATCCAAAATATACGTAAGGAAGAGGGCTTTACGCTTGTCGAACTTGCGGTTGTTATGATCATCATCGGAATTCTAATCGGTGGTATTTTGAAAGGGCAAGAATTGATCGCAAATGCCCGTGTGACTGCAACAGCTTCAGAACTAGAAAGTATCTCAGCAGCAGTTGATACATTTGATGATATTTATTCTGGTATGCCAGGGGATCTGGCATCTGCGACAAATCGTCTGCCTAACTGTAATGCAAACCCATGTAATAACGGTAATGGTAATGGCGCCCTAGGCGTCGCTCTTGGTGCCCTAGCTTTAACTACAAATGAATCTGCATTTTTCTGGAGTCATCTTCTTCAGGCAGATTTGATTGGTGGTCTTGATGGTACAAACAATGCGATATTTGGTAACGCATTGCCTGTAGCTCCAGTTGGCGGTGGTTATAAAGCCGGTGATTCGGCTGCTGGTGCAGGCGCATTTACTCTGGTTCGAAGTGGTACTTATGTGACAGTTGAGGGGGCTCCAGCTCTCTACAGTACAGGTGCTCCAGCATCTCCTTTAAATGTAACACAGGCTGCGCGCATGGACCGTCGTCTTGATGATGGTAATCCTAATGCTGGTAGTTTTGCGGCAGACTTCGTAAACTGTGCGGTAGGTGGTGTAAATACTGCTACTGCATATGCGGAATCAACACCTAACAATATATGTGCTGTTGCTTACCGCGTACGTTAATATAAATAACCCATAAGTAAAGCCCGGTTAGCATCGCTCGCCGGGCTTTTTCTTGTCTATGCAATGGGACTAATGAGCTATTAAGCAGCCTTTTCTGCTTGCACACTTTCAAGCGCACTGCATACAGCTTCGCCCATCTCAGAGCAACTCACTTCAGTGCATCCTTCGCTCATAATATCACCTGTACGTTTGCCGCTATCCAAAACATCCTTAACTGCGGCTTCAACCATATCTGCTAAGTCTCCACGCTCAAATGAATAACGCAGCGCCATAGAAAGGCTTAGAATCGTAGCAAGCGGGTTGGCTTTATTTTGTCCGGCAATATCTGGCGCAGAACCATGTACAGGCTCGTATAAGCCAGGCTGCCCAGGCTCGCTTAAGGACGCAGAAGGCAGCATCCCTAACGATCCGGTGAGCATTGCCGCTTCATCGCTCAAAATATCACCAAATAAGTTATCCGTTACAATCACATCAAACTGACTTGGGTTACGCAGGAGCTGCATCGCGCAATTATCTGCCAGCATATGCTCCAAGCTTACATCGTCGTAGGCGCTCGCATGAAGCGCTGTGATATCTTCACGCCATAACATACCGCTTTCCATCACATTACATTTCTCGCACGATGTAACCTTATTGGAACGCTTGCGCGCCAAATCGAACGCAACCGCGCCAATGCGTTTAATCTCTGATGTTGTATAAACTTGCGTGTTATAGCCGCGGCGCTCACCGTTACCTAAATCCTCAATACCGCGTGGCTCGCCAAAATAAACCCCGCCTGTAAGCTCGCGTACGATTAAAATATCAAGCCCCTTCACAATTTCCGGCTTAAGGCTAGATGCATCTACTAAAGCATCAAAGACTAGGGCAGGGCGCAAATTGGCAAATAAGTTAAGTTCTTTACGAATGCGCAACAAACCCGCTTCTGGGCGCTTGTTATACTCAACGCCATCCCATTTGGGCCCGCCAACACTACCCATTAAAATCGCTTTAGCGCTTCGACATTTTTCTAATGTTGAATCCGCTAAAGGCTCGCCATACTCATCATAAGCTTGCCCACCAATCAGATCATGTTCAATTTCAATATCGAAATCAGCATTATCTTTAAGCCAGCCAACAACCTTAGCGGCTTCTGCAACAATTTCAGGGCCAATGCCATCACCTGGCAAAATTACGAGTTTATCAGTCATCTGTTTTTCCTTATCTCTAAACCCAGCCGCGTTGCTGTGTAAGCTGCGCTTCATACGCATCAATAGCCGGCTTTTTCTCTAATGTTAAACCAATATCATCCAGCCCATTAAGCAAGCAATGCTTGCGGAATGGATCGACATCAAAGCTAAAGCTGAAATGATTGCCACGTGTGATGGTTTGTTTTTCAAGATCAACTTCAATCAAAGCTTCAGGCTCTTCTTTAGCGCTGTTCATAAGCTCATTCACTTGATCTTGGGGTAGGGCAATCGGCAAAATACCATTCTTAAAAGAGTTATTATAAAAGATATCCGCAAAGCTAGGCGCGATGATGCAGCGAAAGCCCATATCGAGCAAAGCCCATGGTGCATGCTCACGGCTAGAACCACAGCCAAAGTTATCACCTGTGATCAGGATATGTGCATCTTGATGCTGTGGCTGATTGAGAGAAAACGTCCCTAAAGGCTGGCCGTCATCATCATAGCGAATATTGTAAAAGCAGCTCACCCCAAGCCCTGTACGTTTCACAGTTTTCAAAAATTGCTTTGGAATAATAATATCCGTATCAACATTCATCATATCCAACGGGGCTGCTTTTGCAGATAAGGTGGTGAATTTATCCATTTTTATTTGCCATAATTTATTTATTTGTGCTAACAAGCATTCATAGCCAATTTATAGCGCTAAAGCAAGATGAACTCTGAGGGTAAACAGCTGAAATGGTAAATCCAAAACCAAACGATAATGCGCTAAAAGATCTGCATGTTCCATTTATCCCCGCGCCAAATCACAGTTATGTTTCTGAAGAGGATGACGCGCGCGCATTGAAAATTATGAATAGGCAAAAGCGCTGTAAAACGGATCGTCGTGTTAAGGCGCCATCGCAAGATGAATGTATGTTTCTGGATGATTACCGACGTAGAAAGGCGATTGATCTTATTAGGCAAGCGCAGGTGCAAATTGAAGCGGCAGATTTCGATGATGACTTAGACCAGGCTATGCGCGCGCGTGATAAATTAAAAAATGTCATGATGTTTGATAGAGCGCTAGACGGGGGGCTAGATCCGGATACGAAAAACCAAGCCTTTAAAGAGCTTCTAGAGCTTATTAAACTTCACCATAAAGACCGTTGGCAGGGGCTAATCGAGCAAGATTATTTTGAGGAGCTATCATGCGATGCTTACAAAATGCTTCAAGAGCTCACTAAGAGTGATTTTGAATATTTTAAGCGCTTTAATGACGTGCAGGATACGCTGGATGAAGGCTGCGTTAATGTCATTGAGGCCTATGAAAATATCGATGACGCAAAGTCATATATCTTTAATAGGAGCGCCTACCCGAAAGATGCGATCAAAGCTGAGCAATATAGTCATGCTCTAAATTACATGCGTGATCAGCAATCACCTCTCTTGGACGAGGTTATTAAGCAAATAGGCAAACGTGCTATAGAATCGTTAAGTATATGCGAAAAGAAAGAATATTGTGGAACTTCGTATAACAGTAATGCACGCGGTTTATTAAGCCCGAAAGATGGCTATTTAGCTCTACGTGACGCATTTAAAGATGCTGCTGCAGACTATAAAAAGGAAGTCGATTTTCTCAAAACTATTGATAAAGAGCATCCATCATATCAGACTGCGCAAGATGTCTTAAGAGAAATAGCGGCTCAACATGAAGTGCTTCAACAAAACTATGTGGAGCATTTAAAGAGTGTAGCTCTAAGCAATGAAGAGCTTATAAACAGCCTAAAGCCTTAAAGGCCTTAAGCATTTCTCTGCAAAATGCGGCCTTTTTTATAATCTGCTTCTTTCATCTTAGCAAAAGCTTCGAATAATGCCATATCATAAATCTGTTCACCTTTTTCTTCGCGCATGCGCTCTAAAACACCACTTGGCGTAATGTCACGATCTGCGAAATGCGGTCTCCATATACGATAACCATCATAAGCTTCAATGATAGATGCCAAACGTACGGGAGCGCTTAAAAGCTCACCTTTAAGTCCATGTGTCCCAGAACCATCCATATTCTCGTGATGGTGTAGCATAATATCGACCATAAGATCTTTAAAAGGGTGCTTGATGCCTTCAAAGCGATCGCGCACAATCATCGCGCCTAGCTGCGTGTGTGTGCGGCGATAAGCCTTCATCTCACCATCAGGCTTTTCTTCCTGATCCCAAATCTCAACAGGTAAACGGCGCTTGCCAATATCATGCGGCATCACGGCCCAATACATATTTTGCGCAACAGTATCACCCAGCCCCATCGATACACATGTGCGTCTTACATTTGTGGCAACACGCTGCGCATGTTCATGAAAGATATAAGTGTGACCGCTAGGGCGCTGACGATCATACAGCTCTAGCTTATCAAGTTCTGAAAGAATGAAGGGTTTAAAGACATCTTGGCAAATTTCGTCTGTCTCAAAATCAAAATTATCTGGCCATTTATACATCTGCTCGCGCCTTGCTTGTGAAACATGCGAGAACCTTTTGCCTGATCTGGAAAAAAGAATCCACCCTTAAAAATGAAAATCTTGATCTTTTATTCGGGTAAGGGCCAGAAAGGCGCGAGGTCACAGTTGATATGGCCAGTTTGATAGGCATTTTTCGCCAGAGTTATGATCTCAGTTTGGTTAAGTGGCTTTGTTATACCATAGCCCTGAATCTTTACGTTTTTGAGATGTTTGTTAACCAAGTCAAATTGCTCGCTACGCTCTATACCTTCGACAACGACTTCGTATTCATTAATGTCGGGCGTTTGCTCTATGAGCGTGATAAGCGCATCTTCATCATCAAGAATGCTTTTATCAAATTTAAGACCTTTAATTTTAACGCCATTTTCTTTTAAAAAGGCTAATCTCTCTGGTTGCGAATCAACTGCTCCGTAATCATCAAGCCATAACTCGTGGCCTCGCGCTTGTAAGGCTTTTAGATTGCTCAAAATTATTGGCAAATCATTATCTGGAAAATAATCTTCTAATATTTCAAAGGTGATATTGTGCGGTTTAAGCTTGTTGAGGCTCATCTGCTTATCGACAGTGCTTATGAGGTCTGTAGCCGCAAGTGTGGCGGGCGATAAATTAATGCTTAATGGAACGTTTTTATTATTCTTGGCGAAACTACATGCTTTTTCAAAAACTGCTTTATCTAGGTTTTTAAGTAAACCACATTCTGCAAGCTCAACGGTGAAATGCTCAGGTGAGTGATCCACGTCAGCCTTTTTTCTTGCTAATACTTCTAATTTGTAAAGCTCGAGCCGCCCGTCATTATTGTACTGAGCGATAGGCATGAAGTGAATAATATAGTGTGAATTTGCGAATGCTTTGCTTAAAGGGCTAACGGCGCTAGCTTGCTCCGCAAGGCTTGAACTGCGGCTTGATGGGCTCAAACGATCTTCTTGATCTATGCTCGGCTTAACGCTAATCAGCTAACCCCTTGCTTTTTAAATTATATGAATGAAAGGTAATATAGATATTTTCTTATAAAATGGAAAGAAAAAAGCGACTATAGTTTTAACGCCTTGCACAAAAATGGGGGTAAATAAATAAAATTCATCTAAATTTGAATTTTATACTAAGTTTATGGTAAGATGCTTTCGCAAACGCATATCGCAAGATTCTCTTCCTGAAAAAAGGAGATACCATGCTCAAGTTCAAAATTCTTCTCATATCATGTCTGCTCATAGGTGGGGCTTTTTCTGCTGGTTCTGCAAATGCACAAAGTGATGAGCTTGCATTACTACTGAGCCAACAGACTAATGATTGGGAAGTTAGTCAGGGTGACTCTAAGATGAAATATCGCTTTAGCGGCTATGATAAAGAGAAGGGCACTTGGCATCTTTATATGCGAAATCGTGCTGATAATAGCTTCGATAACACACCTTTAGCCAATGAGTTAAACGCGCTTGAGCCATCCGCTGGCGTTGAGTTTAACTGGAGCTTCTAAACGCTATACCAAATATTTATCTTATAAACGTCTTACATCTGTAAGCTTGCCAGTGATTGCTGCTGCTGCTGCCCGCGAAGCAAACCGTTTGAGGTTTGTTCGCACACCCAAAAAAAGCTATAGCGGTGATTATCTTATAAACGTCTTACATCCGTAAGCTTGCCAGTGATTGCCGCTGCTGCTGCCATAGCAGGGGAGACAAGGTGCGTACGACCGCCGCGGCCCTGACGACCCTCAAAGTTACGGTTTGATGTCGAAGCGCATCTTTCGCCCGGTTTAAGCTGATCTGGGTTCATGCCTAAGCACATAGAGCAACCCGGCTCACGCCAATCAAAACCAGCCTCGATTAATATATCGGCAATGCCTTCTTCCTCAGCCATGATCTTAACAAGACCTGAGCCAGGTACGACCATCGCTTCAACGCTTTCTGCAACTTTTTTGCCTTCGACAATCTTGGCAACTTCGCGTAAGTCTTCAATACGCGCATTTGTACATGAGCCGATAAAGATTTTATCGACCGCGATATCGGTCATTTTTGTACCCGGCTCAAGCCCCATATAATCAAGCATACGCTTAACAGAGGCGCGTTTATGCTCATCTGCAAAATCTTCAGGCGCAGGCACGCTGCCCTCAATTGAGATTGTGTCTTCTGGTGTTGTACCCCATGTTACTGTCGGTGGAATATCTTCGGCTTTAAGTACTACCTCTTTATCATAAACCGCGCCCTCATCAGATGGCAGCGTTTTCCAATAGGCAACAGCCTTTTCAAACGCCTCGCCTTGCGGCGCCATAGGGCGGCCTTTAATATAACGGAACGTTGTCTCATCTGGCGCAACAAGACCAGCACGTGCGCCGCCTTCAATCGACATATTACACATCGTCATGCGGCCTTCCATTGAGAGGTTACGCACCGCTTCACCTGCATATTCAATCACATAGCCAGTTCCGCCAGCAGTCCCGATCTTGCCGATAATCGCTAAAATCATATCTTTAGCCGTCACACCTGGCTGTAGCTTGCCGTCTACTGTAATGCGCATGGTTTTAGCAGGCGCTTGGATAAGGGTTTGCGTCGCAAGCACATGCTCAACTTCGCTTGTGCCGATACCAAAGGCCAGCGCGCCAAATGCGCCATGCGTTGAAGTGTGGCTATCACCGCACACAATTGTCATGCCTGGCATTGTAAAGCCTTGCTCTGGGCCGATAATGTGAACAATACCTTGACGTTTATCATGAAGATCAAAAAGCTTTACGCCAAACTCTTCACAATTCTTAGCCAAAGTTTCAACCTGAATACGGCTATCTTCTTGCTCAATAGGCTGGCTACGATCCGATGTCGGCACATTGTGATCCATAACGGCCAAAGTACGCTCCGGCGCATGTACAGGTCGCCCAGCCATGCGCAAACCTTCAAAAGCTTGCGGTGAAGTCACTTCATGCACGAGATGGCGATCGATATAAATAAGGCATGTGCCATTATCTTGGCGATCGACCACATGATCGGCCCAAATTTTCTCGTAAAGTGTGCGTGCTTTCGTATTCATCGATCTTAAGCTCTTTTTAAGTAATTAGTCATATAATTTCCTTACGCTGAAAATAAAGCGTAGGCGGGGCATTTAGACAAATAAACACGCCACTGTCAATAAAAGAGGGAAGATATAAAATGAGTACAGCTTTGACATGTAATTTTAACGAGAGGTCACTCCATGCGGTTGTGCAGAGAGTTATGGATATGCATGTAATGAATGATGCTATATTTATAGGGCAGTCTGGTGGTATGTACGCGGTACATGATGCCCATGGGTTAGATACATGGGGCGAAGATAACATTCAGCTATACACAAAAGAGCAATTTGAGGAAAAATTTGGAGAAGATTTTAAGTCAGGGAAAATGACGACATTAGATCAGTTGCAAAGTGATTTTGATGCGATTGATCGCAATAGAATTGATGGTCCAGTAACATCAAATGTGTGGCATGAAAAGCATGATGCGATGAAGTATCGTCTTGAGCAAATTCAAGAAGATATGCAAGAACAAGGGATAGATCCAAGTATTAAGCTTGAATGTAATATCAAGCCAGAAGGCTTACATTAAATAATTTACGAATAATCCAGAAATACCGCAAATATGTCTTTCCTTTTTTGCGGTGCAGCATATATAAGTTAGTACATAAATAAAAAGATAAAGGGTGAGGAAGTATGTCTCAAAAAGCTAAAAAAGTGGCTCTACCGCTTAAAACAGCCAAGGCGCTTGAATGCAAAGATGGCCAGGTCTTAAAAGTCTGCGAAATGATCGGTGCAGGCAATGGTTATGCGATGCCAACAGTCGTTGTTCGCGAATATTGTTATAATGATGCGCGCCCACGTTCATCACGAAAAACAGCTTAATATTTAGAAAACGCAATTCTAAAAGATACGAAAAAACCCGCTTGAGATATCTCTAAGCGGGTTTCTTAATTCTTGTAAGAAGAGTAAGGCTGCCTTACTCAGCAGCACCTTCTGCATTTGCTGCTGCTTCAGCTGCAGCCGCTTCTGCTTTAGCCTTAGCTTCTGCCTCAGCTTTTGCTTTTGCAGCCGCTTCATTAGCAGCGCGAACTTCTGCGCGCTTAGCATCTTTTTCTGCTTTCTTCTTCGCGCGGATTTGAGTTTTTGTCATGCCTTCTGTAGATGCATCAACCTCAGTCTCAAGACCGTAACCAGTTGTACGCTCAGCAATACGCGCTTTCTTACCACGTAGGTCACGAAGATAGTAAAGCTTCGCACGACGAACAGAACCGCGACGAACAAGCTCAACAGAATCAATACGTGAGCTCCATAGTGGGAAAGTACGCTCAACGCCTTCACCATAAGAGATTTTACGCACACAGAAGTTTTCGTTGATGCCTGAACCTGTACGGGCAATACAAACGCCTTCATAAGCCTGGATACGCTCACGTGAACCTTCTTTAACGCGCACGTTAACTTTCACTGTGTCGCCAGGTGCGAAATCTGGAATTGATTTTGACTCTTGGATTTTAGCGAGAGTCTTCGCTTCGAATTTTTGTAACGTATTCATCGTCTTTTTCCCTTTTTACGGATCCCGATAATCAGTCTTAAAACTGGCGGATCCCTTATCTTTTTATGGGTTGATACATAAAACTGAGCGCTTTATACAGTGGCTTTTACAAAAACACAAGAAAAAAGCTTAATCTTTTTGCAAAAGATCAGGCCTGCGCATCCGTGTGATCTCTAGGGATTGCGCTTTACGCCACTCATCGATTTTTGCGTGATTACCCGATTGCAAAATCTCTGGCACGCTATGCTCTATGCCTTGCGCATCAACCCACATGCTAGGGCGCGTATAATGCGGATATTCTAGTAACCCGTCCGCGCCAGCGCCAAAGCTCTCATTGTCCGCAGTATCAACATTGCCCATGACGCCTGGCAATAAACGTATGCAAGAATCCATTAATATAAGGGCTGCAGGCTCACCGCCGCTCAAAACATAATCTCCGATCGAGATTTCCTCAAAATCATGCGCCTCTAAAAAACGCTGATCTACGCCCTCATAGCGCCCACATAGTAGTGTCAGGGCAGGGGCTGCGCTAAGCTCTTTAACAAACGCTTGATTTAAAACTTTACCGCGAGGGGAGAGGTAAATGCGGCGCGCACCTTCATCCTTTGAGGCAAGTAATGCTTTTTCCAGCACATCCGCTTTCATCACCATACCAGCGCCACCGCCATATGGCGTATCATCAACGCTTTTATGTACGCCCTCACCATATTCGCGAATATCTGTACATCTATATGACCAATCACCTCGCTCTAAAGCTCTGCCTGCCAAGGAGCTGCCAAGACTACCCGGAAACATCTCGGGGAAGAGGGTAAGAAGATTGAAATGCAGGCTCATCTTATAAGCCCTCTAAGGGAATGATGCGCACAAGACCCGCATCCAGATCAACCTCTGGCGCGTGACTATCGTTAAAGGGCAGCAGGTAGGTTTCGCCAGATTTTGCACGAATTTCCAGCAGCTCTCCAGCGCCGAAATTATGAACGGCGATCACTTCACCAGCCTCTTTATCTGAATTGTGATTAATCGCTTTTAGACCAATAAGGTCTTCATAATAATATTCACCCTCATCCTCATCCAGCGCAGGCAATTGATCGCGCTCAATGAATAACTCCTTACCACGCAATTTATCAGCATCTTCACGGTTATTTATACCGTCAATCTCCGCCAGATAATATTTGCCGTGAGGGTTTTTAAGGGTGATATCATACTCTTGAACCAGCTCAATTAACGCTGGATCTTCACCAAGTGGCAGAATCTTAACCAGCCCCTTCACCCCATGAGATGAGGCGATGCGCGCGATGCAAATACGTTTGCTATCGGGCTCTTGAGGCTGGTCAGATCTGCGAAATGGCATGAAAAAGGCCTTACTCGGCTGCTTTTTCTTCTTCAGCTGCTGCTTCTTCTGCAGGAGCTTCTTCAGCCGGAGCTGCTGCCGCTGCTTCAGCAGCTGCTTTAGCTTCTTCTTCAGCTAGCTTGGCAGCTTCTTCTGCTGCTTTACGCTTTTCTTCTTTATCAGCAATAAGCATTTTAGCTTTTTCGCCTGGCTCAGATTTCTTAGGGCGAACAGGCTGTGCAGGCATGTCCATAAGGCCAGCTTTACCAAGGAAAATCGCTACACGCTCAGAAGGCTTAGCACCTTGTGAAAGCCAGTATTTGATGCGGTCTTCAACAAGCTGAACGCGGTCAGCATTATTGTCTTCCAAAAGTGGGTTATATGTACCTAGCTTTTCGATATAGCGGCCATCGCGAGGCGCGCGTTTATCTGCTACTACGATACGGTAGAATGGGCGTGCCTTACGGCCACCACGTGATAGTCTGATTGCAAGTGCCATTTCAATTTTCTCCTTTGAGTATTTGTGAACCAAAAATAAAAGTTAAATATAAAAACCAGTGCGCGTGGTTCATAACATGCACAGTCCTTGTGAAACCTTTTCGTTTGCAAACCATTACAAGTAGCAAAGATATGAGAGGGAAAAGAAGAGCCGCTAAGTCTTGGATGTGAAATAGTGTTATCTGTTGCTCTGCTCTTTCGTAGTAACCATGTCTCAATAAAGCGCTAACTATTAACTCACGTCCTTTGGGTATGCCGCCAGCCAGTAGGGCAAATATTATTGCGGATGCAAGCCAAACTTTATTTGGAAGAAGTTGATTAAGAATATTTCTAATCATCGCTTCTTCCCTTTCTTGCGGTCTTTCTTTTTACCACCATGAGACGGAAGGCCGCCTAATCCACCCATTCCGCCAAGGCCGGGCATGCCGCCACCAGCAAATGGGTTAGAGCCAAGGCCGCCAGCACCACCAGCAAATGGGTTCGCACCCAAGCCGCCCGCGGAACTCCCGGGTTGTGCGTCAGCCAAATCTTTTGCAAGGCCATCAGGATCCATGGATTGAGCCATAAGCTCCATTTCATCCATTTTTCCGCCCATAAGGCCTTTCATTTGCTGCATCATGCCGCTCATGCCCATCTTCTTCATTTTCTTCATGACGGTTTGCATTTGCTTGAGCTGCTTAGCGAGCTTGTTAATTTCTTGAACGCTTGTGCCGGAACCAGCAGCAATGCGTTGCTTACGTTTCATGTTAAGAAGGTCTGGATTCTCGCGCTCTGCCTTTGTCATTGAGAAGATGATCGCTTCTTGACGCTTAATAAGAGAGTCGTCCATACCCGCTTCTTGAAGCTGACCAGCCATATTACCAAGGCCAGGAAGCAGCTTCATCATAGCGCCCATACCGCCCATCTTTTTCATTTGCTGCATTTGCTGAAGTAGGTCATTAAAGTCGAATTGACCTTTCTTGAACTTTTCAGCCATCTTCTTGGCATCTTCAGCATTAACAGTATCAATCGCTTTCTCAACAAGGGAGACAACGTCACCCATACCAAGAATACGGCCAGCAATACGCTCTGGGTGGAATGTTTCAATCTCGTCCCATTTCTCACCCACACCAACAAGCTTTACAGGGCAGCCTGTAACCGCTTTCATGCTCATTGCCGCACCGCCGCGTGCATCACCATCCACACGTGTCAGCATAATACCGCTAAGGCCAACAGCTTCGTTAAAGGCGTTCGCAGTTTGCACCGCGTCTTGGCCAGTCATCGCATCGGCAATAAGAAGCGTCTCGATAGGGTTTGTTGCTTTTTTGATCGCAACAGCTTCCGCCATAAGCTCTTCATCAATAGAAAGACGGCCCGCTGTATCCAGCATAACAAGGTCATAACCTTCTTTTTTCGCTGTATCCATAGCGCGCTTGGCAATATCAACCGGTTGCTGGCCTTCAATAATCTCAAGTGTCGCAATACCTGTTTGCTCACCAAGTACGGCTAGCTGCTTTTGTGCAGCAGGGCGATAAACGTCCAAAGACGCCATAAGGACTTTCTTGCCGCGTTTTTCTGTAATGAGTTTTGCGATTTTAGCAGTCGATGTTGTCTTACCAGAACCTTGCAAACCGACCATAAGATAAGCGGAAGGGGGTGAGGAGAACTCAAGATCAGCCGTTTCACTGCCGAGCATTTTTACAAGCTCGTCATGTACAATCTTGATGACTTGCTGCGCAGGGTTAACGCCTTTAATAACGTCCTGACCAACTGCTTTATCTTTAACTTCTGCGATGAAATCTTTAACGACAGGAAGCGCAACGTCTGCTTCTAAAAGCGCGATACGAATCTCACGTGATACAGCCATCACGTCATTTTCGCTCAAAGCGCTTTTCCCTCTAAGGGCTTTAAATACGCCGCCAAGTTTATCACTTAAAGATTCAAACATTTACAGTCCATTCTTAACATACAAATTTAACCCCAGTGAGCGTGTTCGCCGACTAGAGTGTACCTGCTCCCCGAGAGAGCGCGGGCACTGACAAAATAACGCTGTCAGTGAAAATTTGAACGCAAACTACGCGCGCGACGCTGCTTTGTCAAGGAATTATCTTAATATAAAAGGTTATTTATGTAATTGGTTTGCATAATTTCGAGGTCTGTTATATAAGCTTTTGAAACAAAATTTCAAAGAGTGGGGTTAGAATGGCTGAATTTTACACAGGCGCTAAGACTGCTGCTTCTTTTATTAGCGCAGCTTTCAATGTCTCAGGCGATAATCCTGATAGCCATTAGAATGTCTATGCGGTGCCCGAAATCGGTATTCTTTCTGATTACGCTTATGTAACGCCATATGAGAATCTCGGCGCGCTTGAATATATCGAAGACTTTAATGCGCAGCCCCAAGCATATGGCTTTGAGATAGGCGATAATTACGCAGAATTATGCGACAATACACCGCAGTCGCGTGCAGAACATGTTGAGCAATCAAATCTATGCTTAGACAATATTTCGCATAGTTATCTAAGCGGTTATGCAGGTCTTAGTCTCGAAGGTGTTTATGACCTCTCCGATTCTGGCGCCAGAGATAAAACACATAAACATGAGCTCATTATCCGTGGCCTTGCAGGTGTTCAGGAGGGAATAGCCTTTACGCCTTATGGTGTGCAGGATGGGCGTCAGGCTGAGCCTTTCTTCCACGGCTTAATTGAAGAATCGGTAAGAAATTATAATGATGATAAAAGCTTGGATTGGGGCTACCGCTATGGCGGACAAGTTTATAAAGACAATTTTGGTGAAACAGCCGATATTTACGCCTCATATTTTGAGAAATGGGATTCTCTCAATATCGATGAAGCTGGCATATATATAAGTGCCGGCAGTGAAAACGGCCAAAGCTATCAATGCGGCTCGGCCTATATTCGTGATGCAATCGATCGGCAAGGCATTTTCAACGCCGTCGCAGCGGCGCGCGTTTGCAAATCGGATAATCACTTTATTGATACAGCAAGCATTTCATTTTCCGCGACATATAAAGACACTGGCCTCGGTTTAGGCGTGAGCTATTATCCAGAATATAACGAATACACACTCAATTTTGGCGTGGCATTGCCATACGACCTAGCTAAATCCATGAAATTTTAAGCCGAAAAGCTCGACTTTTCACTCTTTTTGCGTCATATAACCCTTACTGAGATATGTTATGAGGCGAGTATATGAATTTTAAGAAAATGCACGGCTGCGGTAATGACTTTGTCATTTTGGACTTTAGATCTGAAGAAAACAAAGATCTAAGCCCAGTACGCATGGCTGCTATTTGCGATCGTCATTTCGGTGTTGGCTGCGATCAGCTGGTTATATTAAAGCCATCTGAAAAAGCTGATCTGCGCGCACAATTCTTTAACGCAGATGGCTCAGAAAGTGGTGCTTGCGGTAATGCAACGCGCTGCGTCGCTGACATATTTATGAAAGAACAGGGCAGCGATCATTGCTCTATAGAAACAGGCGGCGGTATTTTGCATGCAGAGCGCGCAGAAAATGCTCTTGTGCGTGTGAATATGGGCCAGCCACGCTTAGAGTGGCAGCAAATCCCTCTCGCAGAAGAGCGTGATACGCTCATGCTAGAGCTGACAGAGAATGCGATGAACCCGGCTGTTGCTGTAAATATGGGTAATCCTCATTGCGTGATATTTGTAGATGATGCCGAACAGGCGCTTGTTGAGCGCATAGGCCCTACGATTGAGCATCATAAACTTTTCCCAGAGCGCACCAATGTCGAGTTTGTGCAAGTACTTGAGGATGGACGCTTGCGTCAGCGTACATGGGAGCGTGGCGGTTATGAAACTTTAGCGTGCGGTTCTGGTGCGTGTGCTGTTGGCGTTGCAGCAATTCGAAGAGAACTTGTTGAGGGGCGCGAAGTGGAAATTATCCTAAATGGAGGCACCCTTA
>NZAJ01000048.1 GCA_002687495.1 Micavibrio sp.
TTCTGATAAGCTGCGTTCTGTTTGGCTCATAATTATGAATCCTTCTTAGTTTTTTTACTGGTGCTTTTGCTTTTTGTCGCAGTAGCCTTTTTAGTTTTTGTGGTGCTGCTCTTCTTTGTTGTTGTTTTTTTAGTAGTGGCTTTCGTGCTGCTCGTTTTCTTTTGAGCGCTCGCTTTTACATTTTGAAATAGTGGATGTATGACAGCGCCATCTTTACTTATTGCTACGCCTTTAATGATTTCGTCATCCCAATTGATAGCGAGCTTAATGTCCTCTTCATCAATGATAAGCTTTAAAAGATTGAGGAGGTTTTTGGCGTATAGTGCGGAAGAATCTGCCGCTAAACGTGACGGGGTGTTTTGATGTCCAACAATAGTCACGCCATGCTTCTCAATAACTTCACCGCATATCGAAATCTCACAATTTCCACCTGTCTCAACGGCTAGATCGACAATCACACTGCCTGTTTTCATGGATTTGACCATATCTTCGCTAATCAGCTTCGGGGCAGGGCGTCCCGGAATAAGTGCCGTGGTGATGACGATATCTTGTTTTGCGATATGCGCCTCAACAAGTTCAGCTTGTTTTTTCTTGTAACTCTCGGACATTTCCTTTGCATATCCGCCAGCCGTTTCTGCCTGTTTAAACTCTTCATCTTCAACAGCAATGAAATTAGCGCCTAGTGAGGCAACTTGTTCTTTAGCCGCTGGGCGCACATCTGTCGCGGTGACAACCGCGCCTAAGCGGCGTGCTGTCGCAATCGCTTGTAAGCCCGCAACGCCAGCACCCATAACAAAGACTTTGGCTGGTGGTATAGTGCCGGCCGCTGTCATCATCATTGGGAATGCGTGCGGATAATATTCTGTGGCGTCTAAAACAGCCTTATATCCAGATAGGTTTGATTGCGAGGAGAGTGCATCCATGCTTTGGGCGCGTGAGATGCGCGGCACAAGCTCCATAGCAAAAGCATTGATCCCAGCTTTTGCAAATTTGGCTGGTAGATCACTATTTGAATGAGGGGATAAAAGCGCAATTAATAATGCACCTTTTGGGATAAGAGCCATCTCATCTTTATTGGGCGCTTGAACCTTTAATACAATATCGGCGCTTGTATAAAGATCTTTATGACCCTTAGCGATAATGCCACCAGCTTCTATATAGGCGCTATCTGGTATAGCGGCTTTTAGGCCTGCATCTTTTTCCAGCATGACAATGCAACCAAGTGCGCAGAGTTTCTTGACTGTCTCTACAGAGGCGGCAACACGATGTTCACCTGGTTGAGTTTCTTTAGGAATGATGATCTTTAAGCCCACGTCACGATCCACTTTTTCTAATGGTTATAGAAATGTAATTACACATACCAAGATGACTCATTGTGAAGCTTTTGTGAAGGGCTGCTATGTCGAATTAGCTTTTAATGAAACGAATTTTTACTGTGCGTTGCAATAAAATTTACATAGGCTTGAATAATCATCGTTTTTTGATTAGAATCCTCTACAGAAACGTTTCTCATCTTCCGTGTTCTTCGGAAATATCTCTAAATTTGGAAAAATATATGCGCGCGCATTTACTTTTATTTTCATCGATTCTATTGCCTGTTTTCACGCCTTCTCATACGCAAGCGCAATCTTTGCCTGAGATGGTCGCCACAGTCGTGGAGTACCATCCGCAAATTGAAGTGCTAGAACAAGCTGAGCGCGTTGCAGAAAAAGATATTAGTGAACAACATTCGGCCTATTACCCAACGCTCAGTGTGAATGCAACGGCTGGAAGAATGTATGCGGATAACAGTACAAGCCGTGGTTTGAGCGTAACGCGCGGGGCGGGCTATTCCAATTTATGGGATGGGACAGCCTCACTATCGCAAACGCTTTATGATGGAAATGAAAGAAGCAGCCGTGTCGACGCCTCAGAAGCCAGACAAAAAGTTGCAGCGCTGCAGATCGTTGATAAAAGAGAAAATATGGCGCTGAAGGCAACGCGCACATATGTGAATTATATTCGTGCTAAAACCGGTTATGCGATGGCTTTGGCGCATCAGAATAAAATGAATGAATATATCGACCGCATTACAGTGTTGGTTGATGAGGGCGCGGCAGCGGAAACGGATTTGCAACAGGCTCTCGATTTATCGATATTAACGACGAATTTTGAAATTGATTTTAAAGGTCAGCTCATGGCTGCTGAAGCTGAGTTTATGGAGTTGACAGGTAACACACCTGATAAAGATGTGAAGCTCCCTGAATCTGTATCTGCTTTAATCCCTGAGACAGGTGATGTCGCCATCAGAGTGGCAGAGAATGCGAATGCTATCATTAGAGGTGCGCAGAAAAACTCACAAGCTGCGCGTTCTGATATAGATGCGGAGCGCAGTGGTTATTTCCCTGATGTGAAGGCTGAACTCTCTTATATGAAGTCAGAAAAAGACGATCTGATTGGCGGAGAGGCTGTTGATGCGCGCGCTGTAGTGAAGATGAACTGGAGCTTTGAAACGGGCGGAGCTCAAAAAGCGCGTGTGCAAAAAAAGCATCTAGCGCACCAACAATCGCTGACGCAAATCAGAGAAGCGGAAAAACGCGTGGCTGCGTCTGTGCGATTGGCTTATGCGGAAAAAGAAACGGCAGCGCGTCAGTTGAAAAATAAAGCAAAGCGCGTAGAGCTGAATGAAAAGTTATTTTCAATCTATGAGGATCAGTTTGAAGGCGCGGTTGTAACTTTGCTACAGCTTATGCAAGCTGAAAATCAGCTTTTCTCGGCAAGGTTAGAGCATATGAATGCGAAACACCGCCAGCTTCTCTCTGAATATTCAATTCTTGGAACAATGGGGCAGCTGCAAAAAACACTTGGTCTAGATTTAGAGGTCGTACCTCTAAGCCCAGAAGAAATGGAGCAGCAAGCCTCCATTGAGCAACAATAAAGAGCTACAAGAACATGGCTAAACAAGATGGTGAAAAGGACGAGGCGAATAAAAAAGAGCCCGCACCAATACGCAAAGATACGCTCCTTGAATGCCTAGTCTTTTTAACTGAACATTATGGACGTGCGAAATCTGCCCGCGCTTTAACAAGCGGTTTGGCTTATGACGGTGTGTGTATGCAAGCGGAGCTATTCTGTGAAGCGGCCGCACGCCAAAAGATCAAAACAAAGATCACAAAATTCAAATCTATAAGCGCAATTAATACGGCGATCTTGCCTGCTGTTGTCATCATTCAATCAAAAAGAGCCTGCGTACTCTTGAGTAAAACCGATAAGGGCGTTGAGATTTTTGATGCTGTTAAAGGTGAAAAACGCTCTATGCCAATAGACGAGCTAGAGCAAACTTATGCTGGCTTTGTCATTTTGTGCCAGCCAACCGCTGAATTTAAAGCGCCGGAGCTGGCGGAAAAAATAGAAGGCGACACTGATCAGCATTGGTTCTGGGATTTAGCAACGCAAAATCGCGGTATCTATGCAATGGTGCTTATGGGCGCAGTTTTTATCAATTTATTTGGACTGACCAGCCCGCTCTTTATCATGAATGTTTATGATCGCGTAATCCCGAATAATGCCATAGAAACAGGTTGGGCGCTGGCGCTTGGCGCTTTAACAATCTTTTTATTCGACCTTATTTTAAGAACATTGCGCGCGTACCTTATTGATTTAGCAGGCCGACGCATGGATGTGATTGCAACGCGTAAAATCTATGATCAGGTCTTAAATATGCGTCTTTCCGAAAGGCCGAAATCAAGCGGTGCATTTGCGAATATGCTTAAAGATTTTGACGCGGTCAGAGATTTTTTCACCTCTGCGACAATCACTGCGCTCGTTGATCTTCCTTTCACGCTATTCTTCTTATTCATTATCTATAAGCTAGGTGGGCCAGTAGTCTTGGCTTTGGCATTATTGATAATCTTTGTTTTAACCGTTGGTTTCTTTTTGCAAATCCCATTGAAAAAGCTCGTGCGAAAAGCGACAAGATCGTCTGAGGTTAAACATGGTCTTTTGGTTGAGACAATACATGGCCTTGAAACAATCAAATCTATAGGCGCAGATGGCGCATTTAGAGCGCGTTATGGCGCAATGGTCGGGGAAAATGCAGCCTATGGACAAGCATCGCGCGCATTATCTGGCTTCGGTGTGAATATTGCGAGCTTCGTTCAGCAAAGCGCCAGCGTTTTTATTGTCTTGATCGGTATGTATCTCGTTGCGGAAGGCACGCTGACTATTGGTGGGTTAATCGCCTGCGTTATGCTCTCAGGGCGTGCGCTCGCGCCAATCGGGCAAATCGCAAACTTGATGGCGCGTTACCATCATGCGACAGGGGCGCTAAAAACATTGGACCGCATCATGGCTGCACCAGTAGAGCGCCCAGAGCATGTTAATTTCTTGCACCGCCCAGACCTCAAAGGCAAGGTGAGCTTTAAAGATGTAAGCTTTGCTTACCCGAATGTACAAAGGGATGTCTTAAGCGGTGTGAGCTTTGAAATTAAACCGGGTGAAAAGGTCGGTATTATCGGGCGCATCGGCTCAGGAAAAAGCACGATCGCTAAGCTTATGATGGGGTTATATGTTCCTACAAGTGGCAGTATCTATGCTGATGATACAGATTACCGTCAAATTGATCCTGCGGATTTGCGCCGCGCACAAGCTTATATCTCTCAAGATGTGAAGCTTTTCACAGGCTCAGTAAGAGATAATATATGCGCCTCACAGCCGAATACGAGTGAAGATGAAATCTTAAAAGCAGCCAAAGCCGCTGGAGTTCATGATTTTATCTCTCACCATCCTATGGGCTATGACGCGCCAGTCGGTGAAAACGGGGATGGTTTATCAGGTGGCCAGCGTCAAGCAATAGCGCTCGCGCGTGCAATGCTCATTAAACCAAAGCTGTTAATCGCTGACGAGCCGACAAACGCGATGGATGTTCAGGCTGAGCAAGCCTTTAGGCGTTATATACAAAATGAAATTAAAGATAAGAGCTTTGTTCTTATCACGCACAAACATTCAATGCTTGAGCTGGTCGAGCGCTTAATCATCATTGAGCAAGGCCGTGTTGTAATGGACGGGCCACGTGATGATGTGATCAAAGCGCTGCAAGGCGGTAAGTTTGGCGGTAACCCACAAGGAGGCACAGTATGAGCCTGTTTGAGCCAAAATTAAAAGAAACAGACTTTATGTCGGAATTAGAAGCGGCAACGCATATGCGTCCGGCAACATCTGCAACTTTGATGTTATTCTCTATCATCATTCTTGTTTTGCTAGCGCTTATTTGGGCTGGCGTCACACAGGTAGAGCAATTAACACGCGGGCAGGGTCAAGTCGTTCCATCATCAAATGTGCAATTCGTTCAGAGCTTGGAAGGCGGTATTGTTGAAGAGCTTATGGTCAGCCAAGGGCAAAGAGTGCAAAAAGGTGAAATTCTTATGCGCCTTTCTGATGTGCAGTTTAGTTCAGAAGAGCGCGGCACACGCGCAAAATTTTTAGGCCTTGAGGCACAAAAAGCAAGACTGCTCGCAGAAGCACATGACCAAGATTTTATTGTCCCTAAAGAGGTGAAAGAGAACGCCCCGCAAATCGCTCAAAGTGAGCTTGCGCTTTATAACTCTAGACAAAAAGAGTTACAGAATTCATATGCGATTTTAGAAGACCGTATCACTAAGGCGAGCGCTGAGCTGGCGGAGGTTAACGCTCAAATTAATCGTTTTTATGAAAGCCGAAAATTGATGCGTGAAGAGCTGGCGATCACATCGGAGATGGTTAAAAAGCGTGCTATGCCTAAACTTGAAGAGATCAGGCTTAATCGTGAAATCAATGATCTTACTGGACAAATCAACGCCAATAGCCAGCGTAAAAAAGCGCTGCAAGCTGAGCTGAGTGTTGCCGAAAAAGAAAAAGCAAGCCAGCTTGATCGCTTCCATTCGCAAGCTCTTGGTGAGTTGAATAATGTGCAAACTGAAATATCATCCCTTAAAGAGAACTTGAAAACGATAGGGGATCGCGTTGATCGCCGTGAAGTAAAAGCGCCGATTGATGGCATTGTGAATAATATCGCGGTGAGTACTGTGGGCGGCGTTGTTGAGCCGGCTATGCGCTTGGTTGAGATTGTGCCGTTAGATGAAGAGTTAAAAATTATCGCAAAAATTCAACCGAGTGATATTGCTTTTATAAGACCTGGGCAAAGCGCCAAAGTCAAAGTAACGGCTTATGATGCGCAAATTTATGGCGCGTTACAGGCTGAGCTAACACGAATAGGGGCGACTAGCGCAACCGATCAAGAAGGCAATGTAACCTTTGAAGTGGAGCTGCGCACGCAGAAAAACTATCTAGGCACCGAGGAAAGCCCATTGCCTATCACGCCTGGTATGGTTGCGCAAATTGAAGTGATTACAGGCAAACGCTCAATTCTAGATTATCTACTCAAGCCAGTATTAAGAGCGCGCGATCGCGCATTTACCGAAAGGTAAGACCAAAAAGGGGAGCCATATGATTGGTAAATTAATGACGCAGCGCTGGATGCATGTCGCGCTTTTATTTATTCTACTAATCTTTGCGGTGTTCCACAGTGACTCCAATGCGCGCTGGCGCCAAGAGATGCAATATTTCGTTTTTGACGAACTTAACCGCATGTATCCTAGAGAAAAAAGCGACGAGCTTATCATTGTAAATATTGATGATGACTCGCTTCTTGAGTTAGGGCAATGGCCATGGCCACGCACTATTTTGGCTAAGATGGTTGATAACTTAAGCGCGCTTGGTGCAAAGGCGATTGTCTTTGATGGGGTGTTGGCAGAGCCAGATCGCACATCACCCAAATTAATCGCGCAAAGCCTTCAGGTGAATGATGGAAGCCTAGATTTAGGGCAGGTGATTGGTAATCTTGAAAATTTACCTGATCATGATGCTCTATTTGCTGAAAGTGTTAAGGAGAGTGAGCGCTTTGTATCTGCTTTTACGTGGGGCTCTTATTCAGCGGAGATGCAAAAATCTCGCCCGCGTATCAAGCAAGCACTTCTGGCGAAGCGCGCAGAAAAAACAGCTCTACTAGAAAATGTTCTTAGATTTGAAAGCACCGCTAATTTCTTGCCTCAGATTGAAAAAGCCGCAGCGGGGAATGGTAGTTTCATGGCTACACCTGATCCTGATGGTGTTTTAAGAACAACCAGCTTGATTTTTACTGATGGCAAGCAGCTGTACCCTTCATTATCTTTGGAAGCTATCCGTGTGGCTGGGGGCAAGCCGTGGCGCTCTATTTTGGTGACACCGAGTGACAGGGGAGAGGAAAGCTCTCTGATTGATACGGCGTTAAGAATTCACTTTGATGATTACGCTATTCCGATTGAAGCGGATGGTATAGTTAATGTCTATTACCGTCGTTTTGATGAGAGGGGTGATGACTATCTCTCGGCTTATAAGGTTATAGATGAAGCCTTTCACGATGATATAAGTGCCTTAGTTAAAGATCGTATCGTTTTGATCGGCGCAAGTGCGGAAGGATTAAAGGACTTGCGTTCAACGGCATTAGAAGCCTTTCAGCCTGGCGTTGAAATTCACGCCAATGTGATTGAGCAGATCATCCAAAATAAATATCTTCTAAGGCCCGATATTACAAAAGGCGCTGAAGCCTTCTTTATCTTTCTTTTCGGTGGCTTGATGATCCTGTTGGCACCATTCATCAATGTGCTGGTTTTAAGTATTTTATGTGGCGGCTTAGTCTTTGGTGCTTTTTCTGGAACCGCTTATGCCTATCAAGAATATGGCTTGCTCTTTGATCCGTTCTATCCATCTTTGTCTGTTGGCTTAATATTGATCGTTTCCGTCTTCATGACATATTTACGCGTGGAAAGTGAAAAGCGCCAAGTGCGTAGCGCATTTGGGCTCTATATCTCTCCCGACTTTATGAAAGAGCTAACCTCAAACCCTGATAAATTACAGCTTGGTGGTGAGATCAGAGATCTCAGTGTGATGTTTACTGATATCCGCAGCTTTACAACCATTTCAGAAGGGCTATCACCACAAGAGCTTATCCAATTGATGAATGATTTTCTAACCCCCATGTCAGACCTTGTTATGCAGAATAGAGGAACAATTGATAAATATATGGGCGATGCGATGATGGCATTTTGGAATGCGCCGTTAGATGATGCTGAGCATGAATATCATGCATGTAAAACGGCTCTGAGCATGCAAGCTGCGCTTGATCCTATTAATGAAGTTATAAAAGAAAAGGCATCAGGGACAGGTAAGAAGCCAGTTCTGCTGCAAGCTGGTATTGGTATTAATACAGGGCCTTGCGCGGTAGGGAATATGGGATCACGCCAGCGCTTTGCTTATTCAACATTAGGGGATGCTGTAAACCTTGCCTCTCGTTTAGAAGGGCAAACAAAGAATTATGGCGTAAGTATATTGATCGGCGAGACGACCTATAACAATGTGCCCCAACTAGCCTCTTTAGAGATGGATCTCATCAAGGTTAAGGGTAAAGAGAAGGCAGAGAGGATTTTCGCACTTTTGGCGGGCGAAGAGGTGGCTTCAACGGATGCTTTCAAGATATTAAAAGCGCAGCATGAAATTATGATTACATCATACAGAACAGGCGCGTTTGAAGAGGCTCTTGAGGCAATAAAAGAATGCCGCAAACAGGAATTGTTCGATTTGGATTTTGCTTATGATATGTATGAAAGCCGCATTGAAGAGCTGCTTAAAAACCCGCCAGAACACTGGGATGGTGTTTATGTTGCAACATCTAAATAATGAATAAAATCTGGAGCCTAGTGGTGCTCTTTTGCGAATAAGATCACTTCTGTTTCAGGCATAGGTTTGCAGAAATAATAGCCTTGCCCCATTTCGCAGCCCATAGATTTTAGCATTTCAGATTCTTCTTCTGTTTCAATCCCTTCAGCTATAATCTTAATCCCTAAGTTTTGACCTAATCCAACAATAGAGTGAACGAGTTGTCTCGCACGCTCGTCTTTTTCAATCATCATAACAAAGCTACGATCAATTTTGAGGCAATCAATTGGGAATGCGTGCAGGTAACTTAATGAGGAATAGCCAGTCCCGAAATCATCAATCGAGATTCCTATGCCAGCTTGTCGACATTCGCTTAAAGTGGCATTGGCTTTATCTGGCTGTCCAATAAGCAGGCGCTCGGTAATTTCAATATGGAGCTGCTGCGGTTTGATGTCGGTTGTGCTGATTGTATCATAAACGGTCTGTGTGAAACCCGCTTCGCTAAAATCATGGCTGGAAAAATTGACGCTCATGAAAAGGTCATTTTCAAAGCCGGCCTTGTTTTCAATACGTTTCAGGGCTTTTAAAGATTCTTTGAGCATCCATTGAGATGCTTTAACAATCAGACCGCTTTCTTCAAGAACGGGAATAAATAAATCAGGTCTGATAAAGCCTTTATCAGGATCAATCCAGCGCATCAAAGCTTCAAAACCGGCAATTTTCCCGCTTTGAATATCCATGATGGGTTGGTAATACGCATATATATGCCCATTTTCGAGTGCGTGCTCAAAGTCATTAGCCAGGCGTAATGTCTCCATCGCACTTGAGCCACGAGCAAGATCAAGCTCAATGGCTTCGGCATCAAGTTCAGATGCTGCTGGATGACCGATGATTTCAGCGCGTTTTAAAATATCCCTGTAACGCGTCAAGATAACTTGAATAGCCATCTTGATAACAGGATCAGCGCTATCTATACGCTGCCCGAAATTCTCTTTGGAGATTTCTAAGAGCTGACAATCCTGTGTAGCCTTGATTGTGGCTGTGCGCGGGGCGTTGTCGATAAGTGCCATTTCGCCAATCATGGCGCCAGCACCTCTTGAGCCTACATGCTGCTGTCCACCATTTTCATTCGTAACTATAATTTCGACGCGCCCAGAAAGGATGATATAGGCGCAATCACCTTCATCGCCCTGACGCATAATGACATCGCCGGCAGAGAAGAGTTTTTTAGTATCGTTTTGAATAGTGAGTGTGGACATGGTCGCGTTTAATATAGCTCTAATAATGAGTTTACATTCTGCCAGCTATTTAATAAAAATCAATTAAGAACTCAAATTGCTTTATTTTATATGCGGGATCTATAAAAAAGTTAGAATAAGTTCTTGACAAGGCAGGGGTGCGCAGACTAATGTCCGCGAATAATTTTTGTAAACATTGCTAAAAAGGCTGGGACACGAACAATGAAAGTTGTAAATTCATTGAAGACATTGAAAAAAAGAGACCGTAATAATCGCGTTATCCGTCGTCGCGGCCGCGTTTATGTGATCAACAAGAAAAACCCACGTATGAAGGCGCGTCAGGGTTAATCTCTTCTCACATTGTCTGAATCAGGCGCCTAGATTATGGCGCCTTTTTTATTGCTCTAAGCCTTTATATTTAAAGCAGACAAGAAGTCTGTTGAAATCTCTGCAGAAATATTGATTCTGTTGGTGCATTCACAGTGCAGCTCTGCTATTACTTATCCTTAGTTTATGCCATCACTTTATATATGAAAGCGACTCATGTTTTCTGGTTTATTTGGATTTATGTCAGCCGATATGGCTATCGATTTGGGAACAGCTAACACACTCGTTTATGTGCGAGATCAAGGTATTGTTCTTAACGAGCCATCTGTAGTTGCTATCGAAGTTGTTTACGGTAAGAAAAATATCCGCGCTGTCGGAAATGAAGCTAAGCAAATGCTTGGCCGTACACCAGGCAGTATCACAGCGGTGAGACCGCTTAGAGATGGTGTGATTGCTGACTTTGAAGTCACAGAAGCAATGATTAAATATTTTATCCGCAAAGTGCATAATCGTCGTTCATTTGCATCGCCGCGTATGATTATCTGTGTGCCGTCTGGCTCAACAGCTGTTGAACAACGTGCCATTATCGAATCAGCGGAAAGTGCAGGGGCTAGACGAGTTGAACTAATCGAAGAGCCAATGGCGGCGGCGATTGGTGCAGGTCTTCCTGTGACTGAGCCTTCAGGCTCTATGGTTGTTGATATTGGTGGCGGTACGACAGAAGTTGCGGTGATTTCATTAGGCGGTATCGTCTATGCGAGATCAGTACGTGTTGGCGGTGATAAAATGGACGAAGCTATTATCGCTTATATTCGCCGCGTTCATAACTTGCTTATCGGTGAGTCAACGGCTGAGCGCATCAAAAAAGAAATTGGAAGTGCTTGTCCTCCAGCCGATGGTGAAGGGCGCACCCTAACCATACGTGGGCGTGACCTTATGAATGGCGTGCCAAAAGAAATTATTGTGACGGAGCGTCAAGTTTCTGAGGCTCTTGCTGAGCCAGTTGGTCAAATTATTGAGGGTGTAAAAACGGCCCTAGAGCATACAGCGCCTGAGCTGGCTGCGGACATTGTAGACCGCGGAATTGTTATGACTGGCGGTGGTTCGTTGCTTGAGAATCTAGACTATGTTTTACGCCATGCAACAGGGCTTGCAGTAACGCTTGCTGATGATCCTTTATCATGCGTGGCGATCGGAACAGGGCATGCGCTTGAGCAATCAAAAGTTCTGCGTAATGTTCTTATAGGCACATATTAAAAACTTATTCCTTGTAAATTGTTTTTAAACAATTTTGTTCGTATAATAATGACAACAAGGTTGCTTTCGTCGCGTTAGCTCTTAGGATAAAAGTTAGCAAAATGAAATATAAACAGGGGAATACAGGGAATTGAAGAGCCGCGCTAAACTCAGAAGGTCAAGAATGGTACGCTCAAAGGCATTAGCGAGAATGATGCCATTACCTTTTATGGGTAGCGGTTCCACCATGGTATTAATCATGCTGGCCAGTGTGCTTCTAATTGTATCTTCGATTAGACCCCAATATGTAGATGGTCTTCGTTTAGCTATTAGCGATACGTTCACACCTATTTTAAAGCTTGTAACAGTGCCTGTACAAACAGCAGCATTTTTTGTGCGTGATGTGTCTGGCCTTGCAGAGATGCAATCAGAAAACGCAAGGCTTAAAGATGAAAATGCGCGTCTGCGCGATTGGTATCACACAGCGCTCTTGCTTGAAGCAGAGAATAAATCTCTTCGCGAACTTCTTCATGTGAAACTTGAACCTCAGCACACATATATCAGTGCGCGCGTACTTTCTGATGGTGGGCGCACTTTTGCTAAAAGTTTGCTCGTTGATGCGGGGCGCGCCGATGGCGTCGAAAAAGGGCAAGCAGTCTTAGCTGCGCAAGGTGTGGTTGGCCGCGTTATCGAAGCTGGTGAAAATACAGCGCGTATCTTGCTGATTACAGATATTAACTCTCGTATACCGGCACTTGTTGAAAATAGCCGTCTACACGCAATATTCTCTGGCGAGAATAAGAATAATGGCCGTCTTTTACACTTGTCACCTGATAGTAACTTAAATGATGGTGCCCGTATTATAACCTCTGGTTTGGGCGGTGTTTATCCTTATGGTTTACCAATTGGTGTGGTTGAGAAAGATCAATATAACCAGCCTATCGTTAAACCTTACGCAGATTTCAATCGTCTCGTTTATGTGCGCATTGTGAAAACGCCAAGTGATCCTAACTTGCGCGAAGGTGCTCTTAATATCGAGTAAGGCTCGATATCCTTTCGATTAGATTTAAAGCTTTTAATAAAGCGGCTTAAGCTGCTATAGAAATAATATGAGAGCATTTCTGACAGTAACAGAACGATTAGAAATCGCAGCGCGTTTGCTTTTAGTCTATGCGTTGATTGGCGCTATGTTTTTGCTAGATATTGCCGCAGCGCCTGATCCTTTAGCCTTTTTATTCGTCGCGCCTTATACATTAATGGCTCTGTATTATTGGACAATTTCACGCCCTTTAATATTTCCAGCCATCATGGCGTTCACTTTAGGGCTTTTGCTCGATATTTTAGGGGGCTACCCGTTAGGATTATTTGCATTGCTCTTTACTGTTGTTAGGTTGCTTTTAGCTGGTCAGCGCAGGGTGCTTATGGCGCAAGGTTTTGTTATCTTCTGGGTGGGCTTTGTAATCGTCAGTGCCCTAACATATATATCGGCATGGGCCATTATGAGCTTGGTGAATTGGCATTTCTTACCCTTAACAGATCTAATTCAACCAATACTTATGGGTTCTTTGCTCTTTCCCCTTGTTTCTGCTTTTCTAAGTCTCACACATAAAATATTATAACGCTCATGCTTGGCGGTAGAGATAATGAAAAACTATATACGCGCCGCGCCATTGTTATGGGCGGACTTCAGATGGGCCTGCTTGGTGTGCTTGGTACACGCTTAGCGTGGCTGCAGATTGCGCAAGGCCATCGCTATCGAACGCTCTCTGATAAAAACCGTATAAATATGAAGATGCTTGCCCCATCGCGAGGGATGATCGTTGATCGTTATGGCGTGCCATTAGCGGTAAATAACCAAAATTTTCGTGTTCTTCTTGTGCCTGAGCAGGTTGAGAATATTGAGCAAGCCTTAAGAGCATTGCAAAATTACGTCGATATCACTGAGCGTGATATTGCAGACGTGCTCAAAGAGGCAAAACGCAGTTCTAAATTTGTACCTATAGAAGTTAAAGATGATTTGAACTGGAAAGATGTGGCGACGATTGAAGTCAATATGCCTGATCTTCCTGGTGTTTTCACAGACTCTGGCGAAAGACGTAGTTATCCTTTTGCCGAAGCGACAGCTCATATTGTCGGCTATGTAGGCGCGGTCAATAAAAGCGAGATTGACGCAGATCCGGTTTTGACATTGCCGGGCTTCAAGATCGGTAAAACAGGCATTGAAAAAAAATATGATGAAGAGATGCGCGGTGAAAAAGGAACTGCGCAAGTTGAAGTGAATGTGGTCGGGCGTGAGGTGCGCCAGCTTGAGGTGAATGAGAGTACACCAGGGAAACGGATTGTTTTAAGTCTTGATGGTGAGCTTCAGCGCTATACTCAGCATCGCCTTTCACAAGAAAGAAGCGCTTCTGCTGTTGTGATGGACGCGCAAACCGGCGCTGTTTATGTGCTTGCCTCCTCTCCGGCATTTGATCCTAATTTATTTATCTCTGGTATGCCGTTTGATATCTGGGAAGAGTTACGCGCTGATCCTGCGCATCCGCTCATCAATAAAGCGGTGGCTGGTCAATATCCTCCTGCATCAACCTTTAAAATGATAGTAGGGCTAGCAGGTATGAGGGCAGGGCTCGTAAAGCCGAGTAGAACCTCATATTGTAATGGTAAATTTACTTTGGGGCGTGACACGTTTCACTGCTGGAAAAAACAAGGACATGGACGCGTAAATTTTGATGGCGCACTCGCTGGATCATGCGATGTGTATTTCTATGAACTAGCGCAAGAGCTTGGAATTGAAAAAATTGCGCAAGAAGCCAGATTATTTGGCTTGGGCGAAAAACTCGATTTTGATCTCAGTGAAGAGCGCCCGGGCTTGGTACCGGATAAGAAATGGAAGCTGGGCTATAATGGTCAGAAATGGCAGCTTGGCGAAACAATCGTTACGGCCATTGGTCAAGGCTCTCTTCTGGCGACGCCGTTGCAGCTTGCGGTAATGACAGCACGTATGGCCAATGGTGGCTATGCTGTGAAGCCTTGGATTACATATGATTTGGCCCAAAATTATAACAAAGCGCAAGATTGGGAAAAGATTGATGTCTCTAGCGCGCACCTTAAGGCTGTTAGGCAGGCAATGAATCTTGTTGTTAATAACGAAGACGGGACAGCTTTCCGCTCCCGTATTAAAGACCCTGCGATGGCTTTTGCGGGAAAAACAGGAACGGGGCAGGTGCAAAGAATTACGATGGCGCAGCGTCTAGCAGGTGTTAAAAACGAAGATCTTGCCTGGCAAAAACGTCACCACGCTTTGTTTGTTGGTTATGCCCCTGTTGGTAATCCCCGCTATGTCTGTTCTGTGGTTGTTGAGCATGGCGGCGGTGGATCAGCAACTGCGGCGCCTATTGCTAAAGAGCTAATGTATGAAGTTCAAAAGCGTGACCCAAGAACAAAGGGTGTCGAAGAGAAAATCCATGTTGAGGAGGCAAAAGAGTAATGGCACATCATATCGGCTTAAGCTCTGATCATGGTATCATGTACAAGTTTCGCCATATTAGCTGGGGGCTTGTCTTTCTTATTTTCGCAATTGCAGGGATTGGTTTTGCGGCCTTATATTCCGCAGCGGGAGGAAGTTTCGATCCTTGGGCATCACGCCAAATTATGCGTTTTATTGTCGGTGTAATCGGTATGTTTATTATCGCTTTGATCGATGTGAAATGGTGGTATAGGCTGGTTTGGCCAGCTTATTTTGGCGGCTTGCTCCTTTTGATTATCGTTGAGGTTATGGGCCATGTCGGTATGGGGGCGCAGCGTTGGATCAATCTTGGCTTCATTCAGCTTCAGCCCTCAGAGGTCATGAAGATTGCTGTTGTAATGGCATTAGCGCGCTACTTCCATTCTGCTACGATTGATGATATGCGCCGCATATATTTCCTCATTATTCCTGCGATTATTATTCTCGCGCCAGTCTCACTCGTTATGTTACAGCCTGACTTGGGAACATCTTTGATGATCATTATGGCTGGAGCTGGGATGCTCTTTATCGCTGGTGCATCTATATGGCTATTTGTTGCAGGCGCTGTGGCGGTGGCTGCGATTATTCCTATCGCATGGTATTTTGTATTGCACAGCTATCAAAAGCAGCGTGTTTTAACATTCCTTGATCCTGAGAGTGATCCGCTCGGCGCAGGATATCACATTACTCAATCGAAAATCGCGCTAGGGTCAGGTGGCGTTAGTGGGCGTGGCTTCTTAGAAGGTACACAAAGCCGCCTGAACTTTCTTCCTGAAAAACAAACAGACTTTATCTTCACATTATGGGCGGAAGAGCAGGGGCTGTTAGGCGGGCTTTTATTGCTCTTCCTCTTTGGTTTGGTTTTTGCGTATGGGGTCTGGATTTCAACGCATTGCCGCAATAATTTTGGACGCTTTTTATCGCTCGGTTTAACGATTAACTTCTCGCTCTATGTGTTTATTAATATCGCGATGGTTATGGGGCTTATTCCCGTTGTGGGGGCGCCGCTACCACTTATATCATATGGGGGGACATCAATGCTCGCCGCATTGGTTGGATTTGGCCTTATCATGTCATGCTCTATTCATTACGATACAAAGCTTACCCGTTAAAATATTTAGTGAGTGCAAAAGAAAAAGGCTTCTCTAAAATATAGAAAAGCCTTTTGAATAATAGATCACTTATAGCGCGCCGAGTGTTTAGGCGGCTTTAATGCCTTTATCGCTAAGAAGCTGTTGCAGCTCACCGCTTTCATACATCTCACGGATAATATCACAGCCACCAACAAACTCACCCTTAACGTAAAGCTGAGGGATTGTAGGCCAGTTAGTGAAGTCTTTAATGCCTTGGCGAATATCATTATCTTCCAAAACATTGATATCTTTAAAACTAACGCCTAGTTGAGAGAGAACCTGTACAACAAGAGAAGAGAATCCGCATTGTGGGAATGCTGCTTCACCCTTCATGAATAAAACGACATCATGATTATCGATCTCTTTTTGTATGCGCTCAAATACGACATTCTGCATAACTTATAACCTTTCTTTCTGTGTGAATTTATCTCTGCACGCGTAAACTTATTGATCATCTGGTACAGATGTTTGAAGTGCGAGTGCATGGAGCTCGCCGCCCATTTTGCCTTGTAAAGCGGCATAAACCATTTGATGTTGTTGGACGCGATTCTTACCAGCAAAAGATGGAGAGCTTACATAAGCGGCGTAATGGTCACCATCACCGCGTAAATCTTCTATGCGCACCTGCGCATCAGGAATAACGTCTAAAATGAGCTGCTCAATTGCTTTTGCATCCATCGCCATGAGTTTTAATCCTTCAACATGTTCTTGATAATTACTTATAACGTTGAGATAGCGTGCCTGCATTTAAAAAGCAAGGGGCATAAGAGGTGGGAGGAATTTTTAATATCGGCCGAGTTATAGAAAAATCTATAATTTGAGTAGAGTTGTGACTTTATAAGTACATTTGTGTAAGGTATTAGAATAATTGATTTTTTTGTTGTTTTGTTTTATACAATCAGCTAATAATATTAACAAGGGTGAGGCCTGGGGAGGTCTTTACTGAGTATTTATTTCTGTACGGTGAGTTGAATAAGTAATCGCCCTTAACAAAGTTTACATGTGTGAATAATAAAAAAAGCTCCGGCAATATGCGCGGGGCTTTTTCATTTCTTTAGTCTGCAGCTAATGCTCTAGTTAGCTTCTTCAGTAAGCTGACGGCGTGCTTCTGTGAGTGCTTTATCAAGCTCAACATTAAGGGCGTGATCGGAAATCTCGATAGACTTCTCATCAAGGTCAGCACGCACTTTGCGCAAAATATCGTCAAAGCCTGCTTCTTCTAAGTTTGCTTCAACAACACTCGCCGCATATGTCGCTGCATCTGAGCCATCAAGGCCAAGTTGCTCGGCAACCCATAGTCCAAATAACTTACTGCAGCGTGCCTCTGTGTTAAAATCAAGCTGCTCATCATGAGCATATTTATTTTCCATCGCTGCTTCACGGTCACTAATCGATGATGACATTTTCACTACCTCTTTGTAATAATAAGTTGTTTGGTGAATGTGGCGCTTGCCAATCTGAAGTTAATTAGTAACATCACAAACACATAAAATCCATTGTTATCTCTTTCTAAATCAGATAAAAATGCGTCTTTCATTATACGAAAATGTGTTAACACTTTGCTTAATATCGAAGAAAAAAATACAAAATAATATTAAGCTGAATAACTATGGTATCACTAATAGACACCAAGCTGATTAGAATAAGAAAAGGATAAGTCTCATATGGCACGCAGAAAAATGATCTATGAAGGTAAAGCCAAAATCATTTATGAAGGATCAGAGCCGGGCACAGTCATTCAATATTTCAAAGATGACGCAACAGCCTTTAATGCTGAAAAGAAAGCCGTGATTAATGGTAAGGGTGTTTTAAATAACCGCATCTCTGCGCATTTGATGACTAAGCTCGAAGCTATCGGCATTCCAACGCATTTCATTAAATCAATTAACATGCGTGAGCAGCTTGTGCGCTCTGTTGAAATTATCCCCCTAGAAGTCGTTGTGCGTAATGTTGCAGCAGGCTCTCTCGTTAAGCGTTTAGGCCTAGAAGAAGGGGAAATCCTACAGCGCCCGCTTGTTGAATATTACTACAAAAAAGATGAGCTCGGTGATCCTATGATCTCTGAAGAGCATATCATGACATTTGGCTGGGCTGATCCATATGAGATGGAAGAGATCGTGGCAATGGCATGGCGCGTTAATGACTATTTAAGCGGTTTATTCTCAGGCATCGGCTTGACATTGGTCGACTTTAAATTGGAGTTTGGCCGCATTTATGGCGAGTATGGCGAGGTTTACATCGTGCTAGCGGATGAGCTTTCTCCTGATAACTGCCGTTTGTGGGATTCTAAGACAGGTGAAAAGCTTGATAAAGACCGCTTCCGTTTTGATCTGGGTGATCTTGTCGAGGGTTATCAATATATCGCAGAAAAGCTTGGCCTTATCCCAGAGGGCGGGATTGTTAAAGGCGGCGATGTGAATGAGAAGTTGCTTGAAAACCTAGACCTGATTGAAAACGAGTTGGCTGCTAAACGTAAGCTACGTGATATCAAGGGCGGAAAACCTAGAAAAATATAAAGCCTTGAAGCGGCTAGCTCGAGTAAGAATAAACTCGAGTTAGCCTGTAAATTGCTCTTTAAAAATACGTTCTTCAAGTGTGTTATCTGGATCATAAAGTAGGGTCTTTGTGATCTTACGCGCCTCTTTGATTAAAACTTCACGCACATGACGCACTTCTTTAGAATCCGCGCTCACGGATACAGGGCGTTCAACTGACTTTTTAACTTCAAATAAAATTTTTGAGTTATTGCGAAGGACAGCCCCCGGCCAACGTCTAGGACGAAAAGCAGAAATCGGTGTGAGGTTCAAAACATTCGCATCCATTGGCAAAATATGCCCGCCCGCAGAGGAATTATAAGCCGTAGAGCCTACGGGCGTAGAGACCATCACCCCATCACAGACAAGCTCATCAATGCGAACAACATCATTCACACTAATGCGAATTTTAGCTGAATTATGCGTTTCTCTCAAAAGAGAGACTTCATTAAAAGCAACTTGCTTATGCTTCTTACCGTCTTTATCTGTCGCTGTCATATGTAACGGGTGAATATTGAAACGCTTAGCATTTTGAATGCGCTCAAAAAGTCCGTCTTTCTTATGCTCATTGAGCAAAAAACCGAGCGTGCCGAGATTCATGCCATAAAGCGGCGCAGCATAATCTTCATATTCATGCAGGGCTTGAAGCATTGTTCCATCGCCGCCAAGCACTACAATCGCATCAGCCTCTTCAGGGCTAACATGACCATATGTGCTTTTGAGCTCTTCTAATGCTTTTTGTGCTCGAGGCTTTTTCCCGGCGAAATAGGCAAGTTTCATGCCTCAGGCTCCCAGCTATTTGGGTCTTTCAAGAAAGATTCAACAGACTTTAATGTTGCCTTATCGAAATATTTCTCTGCCTTAGCCAATGCAAGCACATCCCACCAAGTAGCAAGGGAAAGCAAATTGATTCCCATTTTTTCCATGTTTTCTTCGCTCGCTGGGAAAATACCATAGTGAAAGATTACAAATGTATGGCTTACTTCTGCATCAGCCATTCTCAAGGCGTTGATGAAAATCTCTTTACTGCCGCCATCGGTTTGCAAATCTTCAACCAAGATCACTTTAGGCTTGCTGCCATCTTCCATTTTTTCAGGAAGATGTCCTTCAATTTGTCCCATGCGTCCATAGCCCTTAGGGGCTTTGCGCACATAAATCATAGGCTTTTCAACACGATCTGCGATAAAAGCACCATAAGGAATACCAGCCGTTTCACCGCCAGCCACATAGTCTATATTCTCTAAGCCAATTTCGTTGCTAATGAGCTGCGCTGCCGCATTCATAAGCTTTGAGCGTGCTTCAGGGAAAGAAACAAGGCGGCGGCAATCAATATAAACTGGAGATTGGCGTCCGGATTTAAGTGTGAAAGGCTCTTTCGCATTGAACAGAACAGATTTTGTATCAAGCAAAATCTTCGCAGTCATCTTAGCCATTTCGCCCTTATCAAAGGGCGCGGCTGTGACACCAATCAACGCGATAAAGTCTGACATCGTGCAATTAGTGGCAGCTAGAATTTTAGAAATACTCTCTGTTGAAGGCCAGCGCGGTTTGTCATCCGGGCTGAAACGCTTGCTTTTGTTAAATGAGGTCGGATCCAGTCCCGCATGTTTCGCCAGGCCTGAAGGGGAGTAACCGTACTTAGTTGCTAGCCTATCAATTGCTAGCCAAATTTCATCGTGAGTCAACATAGGAGGATAGTCCCATTTTTACGCGCAAAAATAAATAGGAATAAAATCTTATTTTTTCCTTGACTTCATAATAATCTTATAGCATAAAAGAGAACATAAAGGGAACACTTGTATCCAAAATAAATATAAAAAAGAGATTTAGAAGACATGAGCAAAATGAAAAATAAAATAAATCAATATGATAGTGCTGATCTTGGTAAAGAGCTTCACCCTTTTGAGGATGCACAAGAAGCATGGTTTTGGTTCATATCTGCTCAACAAGCTAAGAATGAAGGGGCTAAATTTGTAGCGGGACAAAGTGTGTATAACCGTCCATGCGAGCCAATTGATATCTTGAAGACGCTTGATCGTCTTTATCGTAAGCGCCGCCTTCAAAAAGATCACTTACTCGTCTTGCGCCATTATGGCCGCCGTTACATGGCGCCAGACCCACGACGCGTTAAGGAACAACGCAGCTATTACCTTTGGCAAGAAGCGCTAGAGTGTCTGGGTGAGGCTTTAGAGACTAAAGGCATTATTAAAGCGCAGCGCCAGCCTCACGAAAATTGGGCGCAAGAAGCCTTACTGTTTGAAAATCAATATCCAACAACATTGAATGGGGAGAGATTCTAATGAATATTCAAAAATCAGAACACACAAAAGCTTATGTTATTTTTAGCCCGCAAGCGGATTTACCATGGCTGAAAGTTTTAAAGGTTGGGTTTAGGCATTGCGCGATCATTATGAATGATGGGCAGCATTGGCTCACGATTGATCCGCTCTCTAACTACACTGAAATCCTAGTGCATGATATGCCCGCGGACTTTGATCTGCCGGCATGGATGAGGCGGCGAGGTCATATGGTCGTTGAAGCGGAGATTTCAAAGCCATGTAAAACTGCACCAATAGGAGTTTTTAGCTGTGTTGAAGCCGTAAAACGTGTGCTTGGTATTCATAACCGTTTTGTGATTACGCCTTATCAACTCTACCGCTATTTGATGCGCGCAAATGAAGCGAAAGCGAAAAAATCTAGCGCATATGAGCATCAAAATAACGGCCTTAATACAATCGATTATTCTAACCTCTTTACGCAAGGAGCCTTACAATGGGAAGCTTAAGCTCTCGCGCCTCTAGCGCAGCCTCAACCCCTAAAATTGTCTATGTGAATACGCCCTCTGTCTCTACGAATGATACAGGGCAAGATGAGAACGAAACCAATAATGAAATCGACGATGCCTTAAGTGCATCCGAAGAAAGAAGCGAAGATTTATTGCGCCGCAAACGCGGAACGTTTGGCACAATCCAAACGTCTTTAGGCGGCGTGTTGAATGACATTACGTCACAAGTGCAGCGCAAAACATTGCTGGGCGAATAGCAAAAAAGCCAGCCTTCTAGAGCCTATTGAAAACTAAGCTCTACAGACCTTAATCTATAAGGATAATAAATCATGACATTACAAATATTAGAAACTCAGCGCGATGAGCCTGAGATTGTTCAAGCGCGCTTAAAGTCTGTTATGCGCCGCTATGAAGCTGCGATGAAAAAGCGAGGCGGCTGGGAAAATATATGGCAGGAATGCTATGATTATGCACTCCCGCAACGCGGCGGCTTTACGCATAAGCCTCTTAACGGTGCGCGTAAAAAAGATCATATCTATGACGCGACAGCCATGGATGCAGCTGATAGGCTTGCGGCCTCAATGCTTGGGAATTTAACGCCTAGCTGGTCGCAATGGTTTGGCTTGAAACCTGGACCAGCTGTTAGTGATAAAGAAGCCGAGCGTTTAGCACCCGTCTTGGAAAAAGCGGCTCGGGCTGTGCAGGATCATTTTGATCGCTCGAATTTTGCCGTGGAAGTGCATCAGTGCTATCTCGACCTCATTGTCGGGGGGACAGCAAGTCTAGTCTTTGAAGAATCTGAGCCGGGAAGTTTTTCGGCTTTTAATTTTGCAGCTATACCGCTGACCCATCTGGTTTTAGAAGAGGGGGTTAATGGTACGCTTGATGGAGCTTATCGCCAAATGGAGCTTTCTTTAGGGCAGCTCAATGCCCGTTATGAAGACGCTATTATTCCCGATGAAGTTTATAATCGTGCCTCCCGTGATCCCCAAGCACGTTTTAAGGTGCTGGAAGCAATCATGCCTGATGAGCTTGTCTATAGCTATCACGCCATATTGATGGATGTGGGTGATGCGCCATATTTACTGAGCAATGGCCGCTTTAATAGCTCGCCAATTATTTCTTTCCGTTGGCTAAAAAGCCCAGGTGAGATTTATGGCCGCTCGCCTGTGATGAAGGCGCTGCCAGATATTAAAACAGCCAATAAAGTTGTCGAGCTGATTTTGAAAAATGCGTCGATCTCAGTAACAGGAATCTGGCAAGCTGATGATGATGGCGTGCTAAATCCAGCAAATATAGATTTAACACCAGGCAGTATAATCCCCAAAGCCATAGGCTCTAAGGGGCTGCAGCCACTTTCTATGCCCGGCAGTTTTGACGTCTCGCAGCTTGTTCTTGAGAGTTTGCATTCGCGCATAAGATCAGCGCTTCTCTCTGATAAATTGGCGCCGATTTCTGGGCCTTCTATGACAGCAACCGAGGTGTTGGAGCGCTCTGCGGAGATGGCTTTGGTCTTGGGTGCGACATATGGGCGTCTGCAATCAGAGCTTCTAACGCCGCTTATAAAACGCGCTTATATGATTTTAAAACGCAGAGGCGAAGTGCCTGATATCGATCTTGATGGACGTTATGTGATGGTTGATTATCGCTCACCTTTGGCGCGCTCACAAGCGCAGCGCAATGTGCAAAATACACTCAGCTGGATAAATTCTGTCATGGCGATGGGCCCTGAAGCGCAAGCAGCTATGAATCTACCCAAAGCGGCGCGCTATCTGGGAGATGTACTAGGCGTACCAAGCGATCTTATTCGTAAGCAAGACCCAGTTGTAACGCTCGCGCAAAATGTGAAGCAAGATGCTGAAAAGCTTAGTGCGCAATCTCAATCTTCAACCATAAAGGAGTAAAGTATAATGACTGAAGAAACGAGTAACCTCTTAATCGAAGATGTCGATCCGGCAATCATTCCAGATAAATTTAAAAACCCTGAAAGCGGCGCGCTGCGTCTTGAAGCGCTTGTGAATTCATATGCTGCGCTTGAGCGTAAAATGTCATCTGCCCCTTCAGTACCCAAAACGCCTGATGAGTATTGCATTAAATGCGATCACGGTCTTTTTGAAGCTGATGCAGATGTGAATGATCGCTTATATCGCTCCGGCTTTACACAGGAGCAGGCACAAGCAGTATATGATTTAGCCGCTGAAAAAATGCTGCCGATGATGAAAGAGCTAGCGCACGATTTTGCGGCTGATCGAGAGTTGGAAAAGCTTGTCTCTCATTTTGGTGGGCAAGAGCAGTGGCGTATGGTTTCTAAGCAATTACTCTCATTTGGTAAAAAGAATTTGCCTTCTGATGTGCTTGAGAACTTAGCCAGCTCTTATGAAGGGGTTTTGGCTCTTCACCGTATGATGAAGACGGAAGAGCCAAGTTTAAAGCGTGCAGACACGCCAGTAAATCATGTGCAAGATGCTGATCTGCAATCTATGATGCGAGACCCGCGCTATTGGAAAGATAAAGACCCTGCATATATTGCAAAGGTGACAGAAGGCTTTAAACAGCTATACGGAGAGTAGGGCGGAGAGGCTATTGAGCCATTTGCGAGTGTGCAAATTCTTCGTTCATGCATTCATTCAGAATAGACTCGAAGTTTTTGCGCCCTTTGCCTGTTAAAGGTGCAAATTGAAAAGCGATGTTGTTTGAGTTCTTGCGAATAACGCGCGCGAGCTGAGTGACGTCTCTCATATCATTTTCAAATTTGAATTTGATAGTGAGGCCAATCTCATCATCAACAGAGAATAGGCGTTCATCAGCGCGGATTAACGCCCCACCGATTGACCAGTTTTGTATAGGGTAGACTTTGTTTTCAATTAAAGCCACGCAACGATCATTATCACGACGCTGATGACGTCGCTGATGCGTTTCAAGCTCACTGAATGGTAAGCTCTGGCCATTATTATTATTGGCATTTAAAGTTTTGAAAAAACGACTAAACATTGTCGCCTATCTCCCTGCAAAAAATACACTCTACACTTTTATTTAATATATGTAAAGTTTGTATATAATTCAATTGTGTCAATTATATGGCATATATTAGAGAGAAGTAAAATAATCAAGAAAATAACGCAAAAACTTGACTTTTTATGATTTTATTCCTACAATTGGGTGTAAATATCACTATTGCATGTAAAATTAAAAGAAGCGCAGATAACCTTTTGTAAAGCCTGCAGCTTCCCCGTTTCGGTCCTGTGAAGAAAAATTCACAGATAAACCCATACGAAGATCGGGCTTCGTAACCCTTCCATAAACATATTAACCAAAAAGGAAATGCCTTATGTCTACATCCATAGACCAGGCCTTCATTAAGCAGTTCGAAAAAGAAGTGCATATGGCCTATCAGCGTCAGGGTTCTAAGTTAAGAAACACTGTGCGCACAATCAATAATGTTAACGGCTCCAGCGCGGTCTTTCAAAAGATCGGTAAGGGCACGGCCTCGACTAAATCCACGCATGGCATGGTGCCGGTGATGAATCTAGATCACTCTAATATCGAGGTGATTTTAGAGGATTTCTATGCCGGAGATTGGATCGATCGTTTGGATGAGCTAAAGCTCAATATCGATGAGCGTCAAGTAATCGCCGCTGCTGGTGCGAGTGCTTTAGGCCGCAAAACAGATGAGTTAATCCTAAGCGCCTTAGAAGACGCATCAAGCAATACGATCGCTGATGGGAATGAGGGCATGACAAAAGCCAAGATCTTAGAAGCTTTTGAAATGTTCGGAGAAGCGGATGTGCCCGATGATGGCCAGCGCTTCTGTATTGTTGGCTGGAAGCAATGGTCAGAATTACTGACAATTGAAGAGTTTATCAACGCTGATTACGTCGGCACAGACTCGCTTCCTTTCTCAGGCGTCACGCAGGCCAAGATGTTCCTCGGCACGCTCTTTATTCCTCATTCAGGCTTGCCTGTAGATGAGAACGATATCCGCTCATGCTTCTGGTATCACAAAACCGCTGTGGGTCACGCAAGTGCTTCCGATGTGGAAACAGATGTGACATGGCATGGCGATCGCGCTGCGCATTTCGTCAATAACATGATGAGCCAAGGCGCTGGCCTAATAGATGAAGCAGGCGTGATTGTCATTAACTGCGATGAAACGCCAGACGCGTAGAGACGCATAGAAAGGAAATTAAGATATGTCATTTATTACAAACGATTTAAGTGTTCTAGCCTATGCGAATAACTTCACACTCTGGCATTACACCAGCCAAGACGCAGATATAACAACAAGCGGCTATTTTGATAAAGCATCAGATATGCTGCGTGTGGGCGATCTTATTATTGCGAATGTCGATACAGACGGCACGCCGGCGACAAATTTCTATATTGTCTCGGCTGTTGCAAGTGGCAGTGTCAGCATCAGCGCTTATGCTTAAACGCTAAGCTCTGAGTTAGTCCTCCCCCATATAGTACGCTGACACTGATCGCGTCTTTTGTTTATATATTGAGCAGTTCGCCCGCGCTTTGCTTTATCTCAAAGCGTCCTTTCCTCTGTGCGCGTTTAAATGGCGCTGCTCATAACAAGACGCCTTTGCGTGTGCCGCTTTATGTATCGAAGCAGGTCTTGCGGCCTTATAACTATGCCCTTTTTGAGAAAAGGCTATCTCCTCATTCTCGCCTTTTTTAATGTAGGTAGAGTGTGAGGCCGCAAGTACCGATTTTTTAACTTTAACAAATTAGGAATTAAAAATATGGCCTTAAATGATGTAGCTCTATGTGCGCGTGCCCTTATTCGTATTGGCGCGAGCCCAATCACCAGCTTTTCGGACGGCTCAGCCGAAAGCGAAGTGGCTGGCGCTTTATACGAGCCTGTGCGCGATGCGCTGCTCTCCGCTTATCCGTGGAGTTTTGCAACCGGGCAGATTGAGCTAAGTCAGCTCGAAGATGCACCGGAAGCAGATTTCTCTTATGCTTATGCGCTGCCGAATGATTATTTGCGCGCCATCTCTGTTGGCGGGAATGCGAAAGGGCGAGGGCTTAAATATCGCATCATGGGTGATGCACTTCATTGTGATGCGCCAAATGTTCTGCTCACTTATATTTACGCCCCTGATGAAAGCGCTTTTCCGCCATATTTCGATCAAGCCCTCATCGCGCGTTTATCAGCTGAATTTACAATTCCCGTCACCGAGAGTACGTCTCGGGCAGAAATGCATTATAAGCTCGCAGAAAAAGAGTTAGATCGCGCCCGCCAGATCGACGCGCAATCCGATACGCCAAACGCGATTGATAAATTCACGCTGATTGATGTGCGGGGCTGATATACTGGGATAGGTTTTGCTTATTCAAAAATTGACTGTCTGATTTATACTGTGCAATATAATGCGATGAGCAATATTTCTAGCAACAAAAAACTCTATGCAGTGATCGCGCTAAGTGCCGCTTTTTTGGCTGCTGTGATGTCCTCTATTGATAAAAGAGAGCAAGAACCTGCTGCACCGAAGTTAAAGGTTGAGCCAAAAGTTTGCGAAATTGCGGCAAAAACACCTGCAGATATAAAAGCAAAAAACCCTTCTCTATATAGTGAAATTGATGAAGCTTGCGCGGCTCAAAATTTGGCACCAGACGTTCATGCTTTCTGGAATAGCTATCCAGGCTCATAGATAAAGCACTGCATTTTTTGCACATGACCCGTTCTTCGCACTGAAGGAACGGGTTTTTTATGGCCTGCATTCTCGGGATTTAAGGAAACAAAGAATAGTGATTTTGGGCTTGTCTAAAATTGTAACACTGCGAGCGCAACCGCGAAGTGCCCGAAGGGCGAAAATACTAAAAGGAAAAATAATGACAAGAATACGTGAAGTAAAAACCACCTTCACCGCCGGTGAAGTGTCTAGTGATTTGCTAGGGCGCGGGGATTTGCGCGCCTATGAAAATGGAGCTTTAGCGCTTCGGAATGTGTTTATTAAGCCAACAGGCGGCGTGCGCAGAAGAGATGGGCTAGGCTATATTGATACAGCGGCAGGGGCAGGTAAGCTTATCGCCTTTGAATTTAACACCGAGCAAACATATCTGTTGGTCATCACAGATGCACAGATTGATATCTATGCGGATGGGGTGAAGGAAGCGACTATAGCTGCACCATGGAGCGCGAGCCAAATCGATCAGCTCGCTTGGACTCAGAGCGCCGATACGCTGCTTTTGACTCACCCTGATGCTCCGCCCAAAAGGTTGGTGCGCACAGGGGCAGGCAGTTGGAGTTTGCTAAGCTGGAGCTTTTTCAGCGATGAAAATATTATTTATCAACCCTATTATAAATATGCAGACTCTGAAGTCAGCGTGACCCCGAGCGCTGTGAGCGGCGATATTACTCTCACCGCCTCCGCAAGTGTCTTTGAGGCTGATCATGTTGGAACACGTATGCGCGTTGCAGGTGCAGAGCTTGAGATTACAGATTTTGACTCAGCGACAGTTGTAAGCGCAACAACGATTGAGGATCTGCCCTCAAGCGATGAAACAATCGACTGGTTCGAGCAAGCGTTCAGCCCGGTGCGTGGTTACCCCGCGACAGTCGCTTTCCACCAAGATCGCCTTGTGATAGGAGGCTCAAGAGATTTGCCAAACCGTATGTGGTTTTCCAAAAGCGGAGATCTCTTTAATTTTGATTTGGGAGAGGGCTTGGATGATGAAGCGATAGAGTTCTCAATTCTCTCTGATCAGGTCAATGCAATTCGAGCAGTTTTTTCCAGCCGGCACTTGCAGATTTTCACCTCAGGCGCGGAATGGGTCGCAACAGGTGACCCGCTAACCCCAACAAGTGTGCAAGTTAGCCGCCAAACACGTATTGGCTCAGTCGTGGATAGGCATTTAAGGCCGGTAACCGTGGATGGGGCGACGATTTTTGTAGCACGTAATAAGGAGCAAATTCAGGAATATATCTATACCGACTTAGAGGAGGCGTATCAGTCTAATGATTTAGCGCTGCTCTCGCGTCATGTCATTCAATATCCTGTTGATATGGATTATGACCCTAAAAAGCGCCTTTTATTTGTGGTGCGTGAGGATGGAGCCTTTGCAGCGCTCACAGTTTTTCGCGCCGAACAAGTCTCCGCGTGGACGCTGCATGAAACGGATGGGCAAGTGCTCTCTGTCGCTGTAGTGGGCGAGGAGGTTTATATGCTGATTTTAAGAAATGGCCAATATCTCATAGAGTTACTCGATCAATCTTTATATATGGATTCAGCACTGAGTGGTGAAAGCGGCGCCGCGACGACAAGTTGGTCAGGTCTAGATCACTTGGAAAACAAGCAAGTCTCTATATTGGCGGATGGGCAGGTTGCCGCCTCACAAATAGTCGCCAGTGCGCAAGTCAATCTCGAAGAGGCCGCAAATGCGGTGCAGATAGGCTTACCTTTTACGCATAAAATAGAGCCACTGCCTCCGAGCGAACTAGGAGCGGCAGGTGGTGGACGCAAAATTCGCTTGGTTGAAGCAGCTTTTCGCTTAAAGGATACGCAAAGCCTGAATGTCGATTTAGGGCGCGGTCTTCGCGATATTCCCCTGCGTCAAATTGGCGAAGATGAAGTCCTTGACGAGCCGCCACCCCAAATCAGCGGCGATATAAAGCTGCGCGGTTTAGGCTGGGTCAATGATTCAATAAAGCCGCTTTGGACGATCGAGCAAGCTGATCCGTTAAGCTTCACGCTGCTCAGTGTAACCACGCAAATCAAAGTAAATGACTAATTATAGATCAAGATAAAGGAGTATCTTTAATGGGTGCAGTAACATCAATCGCCAGCGGTCTTGGCTCAGTCGCCTCAACGCTTGGCACGGTCAATACGATCGTTGAAACAGTAGAAACGCTAAGCGGGAATTCGGCTGAAAAACAAGCGCAAGATTTAGCGCTGCGTCAACTTCAAGACGCTCAAAACTTACAGCAATCACAACTGGCGCAGCAAACAGCGCTAGATAGACAGCAGCTAGCAGATGCGCAGGCGCAGGAGGAAAAAGAGCGTAAAGATGCTCTTAAACGCGCAGTCGCAGCGCAGCGCGCAAGCTATGGCGCGAGTGGGGTAAGCTCTTCTGGTGGCAGCGCACAAGCTGTCTTGTTGGGGATGTTTGATCAAACCGAAGATGAGTTAGAAGCGGCTCGTAAATCAACGGCGCTTAAAAATGCAGCCCTCGATCTGGAGCTGGAACAAAGTAAAGCACTTAATGTTTTGCAATATTCTCAGCTCCAGCAAAGCCAAAAACTCAATGATGAAATCGATAGTTTTAGCGATTTATTTTAATTTTTTAAATCAGGAGTAACCTCAAAATGACCGAGCATGTGAAAATGCCCGCTATAACGCCGATCGTGCGTTATGTGGCAAATGGTGAGCAAGTTGAGTTTGAATATGGCTTTCCGATCTTCGCCTCTGAAGATTTAGCGGTTTATATAGATGGCGCAAAGCAGGTCAGCGGCTATAATATCTCTGGCGCTGGGCAAACTGCCGGAGGAAGTGTGAGCTTTGAAGCGGCTCCCAATGAGGGGGCAGTCATAACGCTGGCGCGTGAACTACCAATTGAGCGTATTACTGACTTTCTTGAAGGCGGTGATTTTAGCGCCTTATCGATCAATACAGAGCTGGACTATATGGTCGCAGCCCTGCAACAAGTTAATCGCGAAAATGATTTGATGTTGCGCTATAGCGATCATGAAACGCCAGCGAATGTCGAACTACCCAGCCGATCTGAGAGAGCAAATAAAGCGCTGGGCTTTGATGGTGATGGTCATCCGGTAGCACTAAGTCTTTCTGAAGCGGTGGTGAGTGCGCCGAGCGATTTTATGGCGCAAGGCACAGGTGCGGCTACGCGTCTTTCGAGTGACAAGCTTGCTGATATGATTTCGATCAAGGATTTTGGCGCCATAGGCGATGGCCTTACCAATGATACAAATGCGATCATAAATGCGTTAAGTGCACATGACACGATCTATATCCCGCCAGGTGAATATCTCATAAGCTCCACTATTCAAATTGGCGCAGGAAAAACCATAGTCGGTGCGGGCGATAGTGCGATCCTTAAATGTCAAAGTAATAGCTTTAATGCTTTAGAGCTTGTTGCTGATTTTATTAAGCTTTCTGGTTTTAGGATTGAAGGTGGCGATATCGGTATTAAACTCTATGGCTTGCTTAGGCCTGTTGTTCAGCTCAGCATCACAGACATCACGCTCATTGGCCCCAATATTGGCGTGCAGCTTGATGGCTATGACGATACGAATAAGCCTTGTTATTGGAATAACTTCTCACGCATTCTTGTGGAGCAGCCTGCGCAATATGGCTTTCACCTAACGCTCAGTGGAAACGGCGATACCCCGAATGCGAATAAGTTCCATGCTTGCAGGGTATATAGCCATGGCGCCGCTATAACGGGCGCTGGCTTTTATATTGAGCATGGGCGCTATAATAATGCTTTTATTGATTGTGAAGCCAATGTCGATGGCGGCGCAGATGGGTGCTTTATTATTGGTGCAGGGGCAGGGGAGACGATCCTGATTAACCCCTATGCCGAGAGCTTTAACCTTGTTCCTAATGTAAAGCTTGAAGCCAGTTCTTCCGAAACCTCGATATATAATCTGCTCTCGGTCAGTAATGGCGCAGCAATTTATGATCTTTCAGGTGGAGCATATAGTGCTTATAATGCAGGCTATCCGAACAAGAATTACCTGCAAAAAACAGCCTGTGTCGATATGCTCTCAACCCTGCAGAGATACGACACTGAATATATAGATTCGAGTGGTGGCGTTTCTTTGGATTTATCGCACTCTATTCATTTGGTTTCAAGCTATGGCGGCGCATTAACCGTCAATCTTCCGCAGGCATCCGAGAGCACAGGCGCAATGATGGTCATTAAGAAAACAGATAGCTCTGCCAATGTGATAACAGTCGCAGAAACCGATGGAAATGGCCCCGATGGGCGTAGCTATTTTCTAGGCGTTGAAAATGATTATGTGATGATGCTCTCAAATGGTGCTGAATGGTTTGTAATTGCCTCAAATAGATCACCTGGAAATACGCGCTATTATGATGGCACGGGCACATATGACATCGATATGGCCACCGATACATATCTATTATCTAGCTATTCAGGAACGATGACAGCGCGCTTACCGCCCGCAGATGCAGCAGAGGCTGTGGGCCGCACAATTACGATCAAAAAGACCGACAGCTCCTCAAATGTTATCACAGTGAGCGAGCAAGGCGGTTCTGGTCCAGATGGATATGCACAGCCGCTTTCCTCTCAATATGACGCGCTGAGTGTCGTCTCTGATGGAAATCAATGGTACATCATTTCTAAATTCTAATCTTATAAGGATGGTTCTTACATGCCTGAAATAGAAGCAAAAATGCGCGATGATATTGCGGCATTTCTTCCCGCTGCCATCGAGGTGGCAATACTCTCATATCAACGCTTTGCCGAAGAAGAGGCTAGTGCTATTACAGCTCTAAAAGCTAAAGAGTTTAAATTGCATCACGACGCATGCAAAATGGCGCTCGCTCATATCGAACTCTTATTAAAGCTTGTTTCTATCGCAGGGATTGAGCCACCTGAGAATATAATTGATTTGGAACAAATCATCGCCAATGCCCATAATTTGCCATAAAAATTGACATAATTTATAGACTACGTTATAACGACGGCCTTCGATAAAAAATATGGATATTTTATGAGCTTTGGGCCTCCACGTAATGAAGGAAAAGGGTATGTAGCTATTCTGGCTGCTGCTAGTATTGTTGTTACGACAGCTGTAACAGTTTTGTATGATAATCCAGCGTTCGAGAATGTGTTGCGTCCTTTCAAAAGCATGTTTGCCGGCTCACATCTTGATGTTCCAGAAAAGCCTATAGAGCAGCGCGCTCCAATAAGCGAATCGCAAAAAAGCGGTTATGAACTCATGCAACTCGCTTTAGATTGTTTTCAAGGTGAAACTAGCTATGAAACGTACCCTTTTGATGAAAGCCCCATTAAAAGAGGTTATGGCGCGAATAACATCAGCGAGAAACCTGAAGATGCCCCTGAATGGCTGTGGAGCTATATGCAGGATAGAGCAAGTAGAGCTGGTGAAAAGGTTATGGATGTGGATCTGAGCTATGATAGAAGTTCAATCGAACCAAATGAATATGCAGGCAAAGCCATTAATGATTTGGCTGATAAGTTTCGAAAATATGCAGATGACCCCAATATTGTCTTCTATGTATATGGGAGCAGTGATGGAACGTATAAAGAAAATACACCAGCTTATGTTCAGTATAAAACGTCTCTACAGCGTGTTAATGTAATATTGGAGGCGTTTAATGTGGCAGGCATTCACCCAGAGCGTGTTTGCCGTGGGGTCGCAGGTGTTAGTCATAAACTGGCAGGGCAAAATAGACCTGATATGAGGTCTGTAGATATTATGGGTTTCAATATTGATTTGAAAAATCTTCAAAAAACCTATGTTGAGAACGCTTTTAAGCCTCAATAACAAATTAAGCATATAAAACTTTAAACAAGCCGCGCCTCTATGGATGCGGCTTTTTTAATGCGCATTTTAAAACTCATAAATCGGCGAGGTCCCATGAAAAATTTACCATTTTGGGTATTTGTAAAAATCTGGAACCAGCGCATGCGCCAAGCGACGCCTGATATTCATATTCAAATGGCCAATTGGCTAGAGCATAGCTGGATAAATGGGGATAAGCGCTTATTGTTAATGGCCTTTAGAAGTGCAGGAAAAAGCACAATAGTAGGTTTGTTTGCCGCATGGCTACTCTATCGAAATCCGGACTTAAGAATTTTAGTTCTCGCCGCTGATCTGGCTCTAGCAAAAAAGATGGTGCGAAATGTTAAACGCATTATCGAAGCACATCCCTTAACGGGAAAGCTTAAGCCGCATAAAGCCGATCAATGGGGAGCAGAGCGTTTTACGATCAATCGCACATTAGAGCTGCGCGATCCTTCGATGTTGGCAAAAGGCATAACAGCCAATATTACGGGCAGCCGCGCCGATGTGATTATCTGCGATGATGTCGAAGTGCCGAACACGTGTGATACGGCGGATAAACGCGCAGCACTGAGAGAGCGGCTTGCCGAAAATGAATTTGTTTTAGTACCGAACGGCACGCAGCTTTATATCGGTACGCCCCATAGCTGGTACACGATTTACGCCGATGTCGCGCGTGAAGAAATTGGTGAAACCCAGCCTTTTCTGAACGGTTTCAGCCGCCTGGAAATTCCTGTGCTTGATGAGGGTGGGCAGAGCGCATGGCCTGAACGTTTTGCGCTAACAGATATCGAGCGTATGCGACTGGCAGCAGGCCCAAATAAGTTCAGCGCGCAGATGATGCTAACGCCTGTAAACATTGCCGAAGGGCGTTTAGACCCTGCCGCGTTTCGCCGTTATGAAGCGGCGCTGGATTACACCAAGGAAATTCATCTGATGCTGATCGGCGACCGTAAAATGGTGTCCGCCAGCGCGTGGTGGGATCCTGCCTTTGGCAGTGCAAGCGGGGATGCTAGTGTGCTGGCTGTCGTGTTTACCGATGAAACAGGCGGGTATTGGCTGCATCGTTTGGAATATATTCGCGCGCAAA
>NZAJ01000049.1 GCA_002687495.1 Micavibrio sp.
ATCGTCACAACTTCAACGCGCTCAATATGCTGGGTCGCTTGATCACTTAATGTTCGTTGAATAGCATCAGGCCCTGCCGCGATAATGCATGGCTCAGAGCCTTCAAAATATCCTTGAATATCCCTCCAAGCGCCGCTCAATATTTTGCCCTCACGTATCAAGATATCACCTTGCGTACCAGAAGCCGCCGCACGCAAAATACAGCCATCAATCTCCGCAATATCTTCCATCATCGCCATCAGGCGTTTCCTTAAAGATTTATCACGAATACGCTGGGAAATACGATTCTCACTCATCATCGCGCAAAAGATCATATAACGCCCCTGCAACGTGATATCCATGCTCATTTGCGGTGATTTCTGCTCAAAGCCCAGCAACTCATCATCAACATCCGGCAAATACGCGCTTTTAGCCTGCACAGCCACCATATCGCCAGCCTTTAAACGCTGACCTATTGCCTCTGCCCCACCCTTCACAAAGCGCCCATCCTCGCCCTGCCAACGTGTGTCTTTGTTATAGAGAATACCGGTATTATCACCATCCAAATCTAAAAACGCCGCATCTAACGCTTTATTGATCGAGGTCACTCTCGCCCAATAGATAGAACCCCAACGCACCTCCTCATGCGCCGGATCAACTTCCAAGCCTTCAAGCCGCCCGTTTTTCAAGGCTGCCACCCAAAGACTTCCATCCAATTCTTCTATTAAAATATCCAAGCGCTAAGCTTTCTTTATAAATCCAACACCATTTAATATTTGCATTGTATCATAAAGAGATAGCCCAACGACATTTGAATATGAGCCACTTATAAATTTTATATAACTTTCAGCCAGCCCTTGAATAGCATAGCCGCCCGCTTTACCTTCACCTTCGCCGCTTTGCACATATTGCTCGATCTCAAAATCACTCATACGTTTAAATTGCACAAGCGTATCAACAACACGCGAAATCATCTGCCCTTCTGGTGTAATCAGCGCTATACCGCCATAAACATGATGGCGCCGCCCAGACATCGCGGATATATAACGCTTAACATCATCTGCCCCATGCGCCTTATCCAATAGACGTCGCCCCATACCCACAACAGTATCAGCGGCCAGCACATAGGCCCCCTCATGCTTTTCAGCTACAGCTTGCGCCTTACCTTGCGCCAAACGCAGCGCAAGCGCTCTAGGTAACTCACCCTTTAATGGAGCTTCATCAATATCAGCAGGAATAATTTCATCTGGCTTAATGCCAAGCTGTGCGAGTAAATCTACACGCCTCGGCGATGCCGAAGCCAAAATAAGTTTATGTGATGATTTATCTGTCATAGAGCGCGTTTATTCTAAAAACGAGGACCGCTCTATTTCTCACGGAAAATAATGCGGCCTTTTGTAAGGTCGTAAGGTGTCATTTCAACAACAACTGTATCACCTTGAAGTACACGAATGCGGTTCTTACGCATTTTACCGGCTGTGTGACACAGCACAACATGATCATTTTCCAAAGTCACGCGGAACATCGCATTTGGAAGCACTTCAGAAACCACGCCTTTAAATTCAATTAAATCTTCTTTTGCCATTTGTTTTCTTTTTTAACTCTACGTTCTAAACCTGAATGAGAATATTCCTATAACTCAGACACTGTAAAGATTGCAAGTAATATTAAACATCATCATCCACACCAAATACATTTGACATAACAAAAATCCAGTGCTACACAACACCATGAAAGATATCCGTGACACCAATTATTATAAACTCATTAAGGATTTTATTACAAAATTCGACCTCAGCACGACTGCGCGCATAAACAAATTACAAAAAGAATTTCCAAATTTATTCAGTGACATAGACACCGACGCACTCTATGTGAACCGCGAAGCTCAGCATATTCTAACAAGTGCGTGCAAAGTCATTGCCGCCACAAAACAGAACCTTGAAAAGCAACCAAATAAACAACTTTATTTAGCGCTGACAGAAAACCACGCACAAATCTCACATAGCCTCCATCACATTTTGGTCATAAAAGGGTTAGAGGCAGAGGGTATTAATATCGGGGTTAGCCAGGAGCATGATACGCCAATCAATATAAATACCGAGCTAACAATCGATACTCCAGACGGCAGATCAGTCCGATCAAAAGCCGTGAGAGATATACTGATCTATAATTCTAAATATAATAAATATGCGCTCATATCCCATGGATATTATCATTCACCTTATTCACGAAAGCTCTTGGATAAATTCATGCTCACGACCCGTGCAGATTTACAATTGACCGACGCTCCGCGCATGCCCAAGAAACGAGGCAAGCCAACCATGCTGGACATTGAAACATTGCCAAAGCATCTCGCACAAATGCTCAAGGGCAAAACAGACCAACAGGCAAGTAAAGTAGCAATGCGTGTCCGCAACAACTATTCTCTGGACAAAATACATACACTATTTAGTCAAAAATCAAAACCGGACGTTATTGTCGACATTATGGGACAAGCCCACGCCTATGGCACAATACTCACAGATAACATTATGGAGGATTCCAAAATCTACATCGCCCAGACACGCTACGACTACAATACATTATGTAGCAGCCATCAAGAATTAGCACTGGCGACGGATTTTGCTGAATTAGCTCTGGCACAGATAGAAAATAACCCGCATCAAGGACATGGCCCCGAGAGTATCATTAGCAAAAATATGCCCAAAATCGCCGCGAGTTACGCAAAGCCTATCTTTGCTGATCAAATGGACATCAACACCCCATCAGATCTGCCCGTTTTGAATGCGGAAATGTCACTCGTTAATTCATGGGTAAATGCAATAGGACTTCAAGATTTACTTCAGCAATCGCTACCCCAAACATTTACAGAAGCACTAGAAGCAAGAGACTCCATGCTAATCAACTTAGCAGCTCTGCATTGCAATGCAAGATAAGCCTGTCCTAGCGCATAACATGGATTTTGCCATCATGAAGCACGCATATGAGCGTGAATAGCCTGCGCGCTGTATCAAAATCCATTTCAATCTTACCGCTTAAACGATCCTTTAACAGCTCAGCCCCTTCATTATGAAGCCCCCTGCGCCCCATATCTATAGCCTCAATACGGCTAGGCTTACCATCTCGTAAAGCCTCATCATAGCTGCGAACGATCAAAAAATAATCTTTAATCAAGCGCGCATAAGGCTTCAACGACAAAACAAGCATAGGAAGCTCTGTGCCCAATGAATTTGTAGCGCGAAACACTAGACGATTCTCTTCAATAGCGAGTTTGAGCTTATATGGCCCTTGATCATCTCCAGCGGGCTGAAAGCTATTCTCTGCCGCTAAATCACGTAATGCAATATCGCGATCACGCCCTAATAAATGTCCGCTTGCCGTATCCGAGAGCCCTTCAACAATAATGTCCACGATACGGTTTTTCTGCTCAGACATTTATGAAAGCCCCTAGTCTTTCGCTTTCAAAGCCGCAGCCTCAAATCGAGCAATCCAACCCTTCATCTCATCAGGGCGCGTTTTAAGCGTAGGTCGATTAACAACCAACTTAGACGAAATCTCCATAATCGTCTCAACCTCTTTCAAGCCATTCGCTTTCAGTGTCGAGCCCGTAGAGACCAAATCAACAATACGGCGACATAACCCTAAAGAAGGCGCGATCTCCATCGCTCCATTAAGCTTGATACATTCTGCCTGCACACCCTGCTTTTCATAGTGACGGCGTGCAAGATTAGGGTATTTCGTTGCAATACGAATATGGCTATGACGCGTCTTTTCCGCTAGCTCTGCCGCAACCATATCCTCCGGCATCGCTACAGATAAACGACAATGACCAATCCCCAGCTCTACAGGCGCATAAATATCATCATAATTAAATTCTTCCAAAGCATCAGAGCCAACAACGCCCAGATGCGCCCCGCCATAAGCAACAAAGCTCGCCACATCAAAAGCGCGCACGCGTATAATATCAAGATGCGGATGATTTGTACTAAAGCGCAGCTTACGGCTCTTACTATCCGTAAACGCGGCTTCTGGGATGATGTCACAAGCATTTAAGAAAGGCGCGAGCTCTTCCAAAATTCGCCCTTTAGGCAGGGCTAAAATGAGTTTTTCCGTGTCCATAAAAAGCACATAGCGCGTATAGCTTTTCCTCGCAAGAGAAAAGGTTTATTTATAGCGCTAGAGCTGCAACTTTTTGCGTCTGCGCTTCTAGTGCAGGAGCTTTATAATGTACAGTCGCTATTTTCTTAAGCTCATCCAAACTCTCTAATTGATGCAGTTCTATAGCAGGATACTCATACCGATCGCTTACCACTACATCATGAGACAGCTTAATTTTCGTTGGCTCTGAATTAAGCATATAGACAGGCGCACCAGTGTGATAACTAATATCCGCCGCAATCCCCTCATGCTCATCACCATAATCAAACAAGAAAATAGCCGGCTCTTTTGCACCATGTTCGTTGGCAATATTTTGTAGCCTTTGCACAATCATTATCGCATTCGCCACAAATTGCATATCGCGCTCACCGCCAAATGCGGTACCAAGCTTATTTTCAGCCATGCTCGCACCATCATACGTCTTCTTACTTGAAGAGATATCAAAAAACACAGCATCTTGAGGCGCGATATCGCGAACAACTGAATTCGCCTTATGCCAAGAATTCATCTCAGATGGCCCAATAAGTTCTGCATGATTAGAAAAACGAATCTCATTCATACCAGGCAGCACTCTGGCAATATGATTAAAAGGCGCTGATACGCGATGAGGTGCATAGAGCAATATATTAGGTCTGAATGTCGCTTCAGTTTGAGCGTCTTTGGAACCTGCTTTTTTAAACTGTGTAATATTTCTTGTCATTTTATGCCTCTTTTATGCATACTTAAGATGCGCGCGGTTTAACACGACCTCAATAGACAGGCAAGCTTTTTTTACAATTTATCGTATCGGAGTAATATTACCCTGAGAATTAGGTAATAAAGACACACAGCGCTCATTCAATTCGCTTGTTAAACAACCTAAATCATCCATAAAATTTTGATATTCTTCAAACCCATCAAAACCATACGAATGATCACAAATATTATCATAGATTTGCATAGCTGCGTTAGCGCTTGCCAATAAGCTCAAATAGTATTTCTCGTTAGATTGATATTCTAAATTAAAAACGGCTTGCGGCAAATTACAAGCCTCCTTCATATTCTTCACGTTATGTCGTAAATTAATCTTTGATTGTTCAAAAAACAAAAGCTGCAATTCCAAAGGGCATCGATCAAATCCAGCCCCCATATCGGCAACTAAATCTCTCAAACCATTCAAATATTCAGCAACATAACCTTTAAGGCGCTTATGCTCATCACTTTAATCATAGCGCTCTGCAAAACATATCAGTGAGGATATCACGCATTTTCGCTTTCTCTCCTCATCAATTAAATTATATGGAGGTTTTTTATGAGCTATCACATCAACATTATCCATGAAACTGCGCGCCACCGCTATTTGCCCCTCTTGCAAATAGCAAGACAACATAAGCATGATATCTCCGCCTAAACTATACTGCTTTAACAGCCCCTCCCGCTCAAATATACCCATACTAAATTCTACAGCGATCAGATAAGCACTTTTAACATCAGCATTATCTTCTAGATTTCCTAAGGACACCTCCACATCATAAGCTTCCCCAGCATCACTCTTCCACGCACCAGAGTGGTAATAACGCTCACCTAGACTTAGAGTTTTTTGAGCGTTATCGTTATAGGTAGAAACAACATGTAAATTAGGTTTATTTTCGTTAGGCATACACTCCCCCCTTACTCATCCAGCCAAAAACCAAACTCAAATTGAGCAAATAAACGACGAGGAACATCCCTCCTATACTGGTCAAAGATTTTTGCAACAGGCTTAACAGATAAAGACATTATATATACTCAGTAAAAAAGCGTTTCTATCGCACAACAAAAAAAACCAACAAGGGTAAGCGCAACAAACTGCTCAGAAATATGTTTTGCTATATATGTTGTAACCGATATACAGGCAATCTAAACACACAAAAGGGATATGTCAAATAGATTAAGCCTTACGGATATTTGCGCCGCAGCCGCCAAGCTTACCAACGATATCCTCATAACCGCGCTCTAGATGGTAAATACGGTTAATTGTGGTCTCGCCTTCTGCCACCAAACCAGCTAACACTAGGGCAACAGAAGCACGCAAATCAGTCGCCATCACTTCCGCGCCAGTAAGCTTCTCAACACCGCGAACAATCGCAGAATGCCCGTGCACAGTAATATTAGCGCCCATACGGTTAAGTTCTGGCACATGCATAAAGCGGTTTTCAAAGATCGTTTCCGTTACAAGCCCAGCCCCCTCACACATTGTGAGCATCGCCATAAATTGCGCCTGCAAATCAGTCGGAAACCCAGGATGCGGCTCAGTCATAATATCAACACCTTTTAGGCGCAAGCCATACTCACGGCTCACAACGATATCATCACCCTCTTGCTCAACTTCAACGCCCGCCTGCTTCAAAACTGCAGCCGCAGCTGTTAAATGCTCTAACCGCGCATTCTTCAAACGCACGCTACCGCCCGTCATCGCAGCCGCAACCATATATGTACCCGCCTCAATACGATCCGGCACAATAGAGTGCTGAGCTCCATTTAAACGCTCTACTCCCTCAATCGTGAGCGTATCCGTACCCAACCCAGAAATCTTAGCGCCCATTTTGATCAAGCATTCAGCCAAATCCGTAATTTCAGGCTCTCTCGCTGCATTGGCAAGAACAGTCGTCCCCTTCGCCAAAGTTGCCGCCATCAAAAGATTTTCCGTTGCCCCAACAGAGACTTTAGGAAAAAGAATTTTAGCCGCCTGCAAACCACCCTTCGGCGCAGAAGCATGAATATACCCCTCTTCCAAAGTAATCTCAGCGCCCATTTCTTCTAGGGCTTTGATATGCATATCTACAGGCCGCGTACCAATCGCACATCCACCCGGCAACGAGACTTTCGCTTCACCGAAGCGTGCCAACAAAGGTCCAAGCACCAAAATAGAACCACGCATCTTGCGCACAATATCATAAGGCGCTGTGCGGCTCGTAATAGCGCCAGCATTGATCGCCATGCGATTTTCCTCGCGGCTCACCGTGCACCCTAAATGCTCCAACAGCTCTGTTTGCGAGTTCATATCCCGCAAAGAATTAGGGCTATTGTCAAAATACATGCTTTCTTCTGTCAACAAAGCAGCACACATCAATTTCAAGGCACAGTTCTTTGCTCCAGATATTGGAATTTCCCCGTTTAACTTATTACCGCCAATGACCTTAATCTTATCAAGCGGTTTAGGTTCAGGGTAAACATCAGGGCGAAGCTGAAAGCGTGTCACTTTGCCGCCAATCGCCGCTTCTATTTTCAAGACATCTTCGGCAGGCACTTTTTGCGTCGTATTCAACCATGACCACACAGCCTTTTGATCACGTCCAATACTGCGGCCAAGCGCAGATTGACCACCTGCAAGCTCAACAGCTTTTTTTAAAGCTTCAACACTCATCTTAACTCAAGACCTATTCATTAAATTAAAAAATAAACATGTGTAGAAAACACATGCACCTACCCACCTGCACAGTGTTACTAATTTTTTAGTAATGCGTCAAGATTATTCTTTTACAAGCGGCAAATGCCCAAAAATGAACCGACATCACAACCTCACAAAAGAGTCAAAACGCGGTTCATTCACACCTTAAAAGACCAAAGCAATTACAAGCGCGGCAACGTAACCCCGCGCTGCCCCATATATTTACCAGAGCGATCCGCGTAACTCACCTCACACGGTGCACTGCCCTTAAAGAACAGGAATTGCGCCACCCCTTCATTTGCATAAACTTTCGCAGGCAAAGGTGTCGTATTAGAAATCTCTAACGTGACATGACCCTCCCAACCTGGCTCAAGCGGCGTAACATTCACAATCAAACCACAGCGCGCATATGTACTCTTACCCAAACACACAACCAGCACATCCTTAGGAATACGGAAATACTCAACCGTGTGCGTCAAAACAAAACTATTCGGCGGGATGATACAAACATCCGTATTACGATCAACAAAGCTTTGCGCCGAAAAATCTTTCGGATCAACAATCGCATTATCGACATTCGTAAAAATCTTGAAATCAGGTGCGCATCGCGCATCATAGCCGTATGAAGACAAGCCATAAGAGATATTACCATCGCGCTTTTGCTTTTCCTCAAAAGGCTCAATCATCCCCTCATTCAGTGCCAAGTCACGAATCTGGTGATCCGCCAAGATACCCGGCTGATAAATCATCGCGCGCACATCATCTTTATCATCTCGTACCATTAAATTTTCCATACTCATCAATCCTGTTTCTTTTCACTATCCGTAGTTTTCTCAGCCTTTTTGGCAGGTTTTCTCTTCTTCAAGTTCTCTCGAAGCGCAGCAGCACGCTTGTCCTGCTTAGTATTTTTAGTGCTTTTCGTTGACATGTTTACACAATAGGCAAATTCACACGTGACATGCTAGTGTTTTTATTGTAGTTTGCGCTTCGTTTTGGGGATAACATTGACTGAGATCGTTTTACCTGACTAGCGTCGCTGCGCGGCTTACGTATATAAATATGCTGCGCCACTCGCTCCTAATTCAGAAAAAACGCCCTTAGCCATATATGCCCATAAATTTTTAACGTGGCTAGGAAAATGAAACACCACGTAGTTTAATCTACGCAAGTTGAAATTTGACAACGCCACGATGAAAATTAAGCTGCTGTAGCTCAGTGGTAGAGCGCGTCATTGGTAATGACGAGGTCGGGAGTTCAATTCTCCCCAGCAGCACCATCCCCCTTCCCCTATTGATCAAAACGCGTTATCCTATTAACATGAAAGATAACTACTCCATCGAAAATATAAAAAGCTTCAAAACTGGCGATCACATCCTTGATAAAGGTGCTCCAGCCACAGAAGCATATATGATCCTTTCAGGTAAAGTGCGCGTCTACATCAAAGAAGGCAGCCGCAAGGTCGAACTTGCCATACTCGAGCATGGCGCTATATTTGGTGAAACAAGCATTTTCGATGGCGAAAGCTATGGCGCTTGTGTTGAGGCTGTGGAGGACTGCAAACTCTTAGCCATCACGCCAAAAGCAATGAATGACATGCTCGACAATACAGACCCTTTCATTCGCGGCCTTCTAGAAATGCTTATTGAACGATTAAAAGACACAAACGCCGCACTCGTTAAAAGCGAAACGCGTGAATATATGGATATCGCCCTCATATAAAACAGGAGCATTTTATGAGCACCCTTAAAGGAAAAAACGCAGTTATCACCGGATCAACAAGCGGCATTGGCTTAAACATTGCAAAAGCCTTCGCAGAAAAAGGCTTAAACATAGTCATTAACGGTTTTGGCGATAAAGACGATATCGAAAAAGAACGTCAAGAAATTGAAAAAATGGGTGTAAAAGCTATCTACCACCCGGCTGACATGACAGAGCCAGAAGAGATAGAAGACCTCATAAGCACTGCAAATAAAGAGCTAGGCAGCGTCGACATCCTCGTTAATAACGCAGGAATCCAGTTTGTTAGCCCCGTTGATGAGTTCCCTATCGAGAAATGGGACGCCATTATGGCCATTAACCTAACATCCAGCTTTCACACCATTCGCAGCGCTTTGCCTTTAATGCGCAAAAATGGCTGGGGCCGCATCATTAACATGGCAAGCGCACATGGCCTTGTCGCTTCCCCATACAAATCAGCCTACGTCGCCGCTAAACACGGCATTGTTGGCATGACCAAATCTATCGCTTTAGAATGCGCAGAAGACAACGTCACTGTAAACGCCATATGCCCGGGCTATGTGAAGACACCACTCGTGGAAGGTCAAATCAAAGACACAGCTAAAGCGCGCGGCATTAGCGAAGACGAAGTTGTTAGAGATGTTTTACTCAAAGCGCAATGGACCAAGAAATTTGTAACAACAGAACAAGTCTCCGAACTAGCCCTTTTCTTATGCTCCGACGCAGCGGAAAACATCACAGGCAGTCATGTCTCGATCGATGGCGGCTGGACAAGCGCCTAAAATCAACCCTCAGCCGAAACCACTCAAGACAAGCGTTACCACAGGATGTAAAAACACCCTCAAAGTAAAACGATGCTTGATATCTATACTAAATTGCACTTAAAGTAGCCTTTAGATAACTTTTGTAAAAGTTTTATTCGCTATATACTAGTGATTGAACAAGTATAGAGAAGAACATGTCGACTGACAGAAAAGTAAAACAAAAAGCCAGTGAAGATGACGCTCATTTGGGCAAAAAACTTAAACTCTTCAGAAAAGCGCAAGGACTTTCACAAAAAGACCTTGCACAGGCTCTAAATATTACTTTCCAGCAAGTCCAAAAATATGAGACTGGCAAAAACAGAATGAGCGCCGTTACACTCTACCAGCTCTCCAAAATCCTTAACATTAATATCAATAGCTTCTTCGAAGGGTTAGAACCGGAAGAGAGTACAGATGAACTTCCCCTCTCATTCTTTGATAATTTAAGTTTAGAATCTATTGAACTGATTAAATATCTTGAAACAATGCAGGATAAATCTCTACAACAAAGCCTACTCCGTATTGTGAAAGCGGCTTACAAATAATCACCTAAACCCTCCCCCCCCACTCCTTTACTACAAAAGATGCAGACATATAAAATTTGCATAAAATTTTATGTAAAAATTACCGGTTATTAAATCTTTTATGTTTAAATTCTAGAAGGGTCGTTTATTAACGGCGCTATTTTGTGTGTAACAAATAAATAAAAAAATAGAATAAAAACTATTGGGACAATAAGGGGTTTAGGATTATGGCTTACAAAGACTTCGATGGATTACAACTCGATATCAATGATACATCAACAGCCAATCATTTTTCAGCAGACGGTACATCAAATATAACACTACCTGATAGTAGCTATATTCGTGATGCCAGCTTTGAGCGCGATGGCGCGGACCTCATCCTTGATGGCCCTAATGGCACAGCAACAATCGAGAACTATTTCTCACAAGCAGAATCTCCTACTTTAAGCGCAGAGGACGGCAGCGCTCTCACCCCAAATATGGTGAATTCCTTCGTTCAAAGCCCTAGCATTTACGCATCAAATATGAGCATGAACGATGAAAGCCCAATCGGCAGCATCCAAGAAATCAGCGGAGACGCTACAGTCACGCGCACAGATGGTACCGTTGAGCCTTTGACATTAGGCTCACCAATTTATCAAGGCGATATTGTAGAAACGGCCGCAGATGGCGCTGTAAATATCTCTTTCGCAGATGAAAGTAGCTTTGCAATCTCTGAAGATGCGCGCCTCGCAATTGATGAATTTGTCTATGATCCGGTCACAGAAGAAGGCTCTCAAGACTTCTCCGTCCTCAAAGGAATATTCGTCTTCACTTCAGGCCTAGTTGGTCGTGACGACCCAGATGATGTAAATATCGACACCCCAAGCGGCTCGATAGGCATTCGCGGCACCATCATTGCCGGTGACGTAGATAATGGCGAAATCACCGTGGTTGAAGGCGCTATTGTCGTACGCGATTTTTCAGGCAACGAAATGACCCTCGCCAGCCAATTTGAAACGGCCAAATTCATGCCAGCCAACGAGGGCGGCGGCATACAAAACCTCGGCCAGCTCAATGCTCAAGGCATGGGTACAAAATTCAGCAGCATTTCTAAAGTTGCCCCAACGCTTTTTTCATCGGTGAATGACGTCGCCGCAGAGGGCGCCGCCAATGGAAATGCAGAAACAACCCCAGAAGGTGAAGTTCAAGACTTACCAGCAGAGGAAGCTGGCGTTAATGAAGAAGGCGAAGCTGATGCAAATGGCGCAGCAGACCAAGATGGCGATTCAGAGGTGGATGGCACAGTCGATGAAGCCGCTGAAGGAGCAGAAGCTGAAGGTGAAAACGCCGAACAGCCAACTGGCGAAGAAGGTGAAGGCGAACTTGGCGCTGGCCCAAATAGTGGCGAACCAAACCCGACAAACGATCCTAACAACACCAATAATACCGCCAACGCCAATGGGACAAATACGGCTGCCATGGAAATGGGCAATGTGTCCAATGATGGGACTGGCGGAAATACTGGTGATGGTGACATTACATCACCTCAACAACCCAACAATAACGATACGCAGAACCAAAATGGCACAAATACGAATTCTTCTACAGAACCGCCACCGCCACCGCCTCCAATCTTGGACTCAGGCGATCAAATAAGGCCGCCAATTATTTTCAGCAACACCTCCTCCGACCAAGGATTAAGCCCAAGCACAGCGCCAGATGCATTTTTCGCTGCTGGTGATGGACAAAACTGGGCCTATAATTTCGATAAGGAATTTGGAGATGGCGGCAGCTCAGGCATTATCGGCTACCAATTAAGCGCCGCTACTATTTTAGAGCTTGATACGAAATTAGGTTCGGGACAATGGAACTTTTCTAATGCCAACGGGCGCTTACAAACATCAAGCCCCCTAGCCTTATCAGGCGATGATAATATAACGCTAGAAGTCCGCGCCATAAGCACCGAAGGCGCATCAGACTGGCTCACCCACAATTTAGAGCTCAAAGATGATACAGGCCTAACCTCCTCCTCCTTGAATGCAGGAATTGTTGGAGGCGTTTTTTCAAGTATAAGCCAAGAAACATTCACAATTGGTGCTGCAGGCACGACTGATAGTGTAAAAGTTTTCTTAGGAAGTTCTGCTGACACCATAACGCTTGATACGACAACAAACAGCGATATCAATCTAGGAGAAGGCAATAATACAATTACAATATACAACTCATCAACAGACAACACGATTGTCGGCAGCGATGGCGCTGGAGATATTGATACAATAGAACTTAAGAACGGCGCCAATGACGTCTACGCAATGGATGGTGATGATACCATCATACTTAATTTAGATTACATATCAAGTGAGAGCGAATTTGCTGGAAAAACAATTGATGGTGGCTGGAGCGACCTGACAGCAATTTCGGAACTTCAACTACTTGGACTTAATATCAATGGCGACAGACCTGGCGGCACTGGCCATGGTGATACGTTAAAAATATACGATACAAGCTATAGTGGCTTAGACTTCTCCTCCATAGCCGAGGGAACTTTCAGAGGAATTGAAAGAATAGAGCTCGACGGAGGCCAAAACAATATCCAGAATCTAACATATGATCATATCGTCAGCATGACTGATGACGCTAACACACTCATCTTTACAGGGACTACGAATGACTTCCTCGACTTTGACTTTACGGGACACACTCAAACAGATTTCAAGGACGACCAATGGATCACCGACCAAGGAATAACTAGTCAATTCGACATATACCAATATGAAGGGGATCGCGGAACCGTAACAATCCTCATCGAACAAGATGGCGGCGGATATGACAATTTCGCTTTAGTTAGTGGGCTATAAAAAAGGCCACATATAGCGGCCTCTTTCAAAAATATTATTTAGAACTTACGTTTAACTAAATAGCTGGCGTAGCAGCTGAAGCCGTTTTAATGCCTTCTCTGCGGCGCGTCGCGATTAAACCAGCAACCCCCAACCCTAACAATGCAAGTGTTGCCGGAGAAGAAACATTTGTTGTGGGCGATGTTGCTTCATTTTCAAAATAAGAATTAAACTCAGTAGTTGTAGCAGTGAACTGAGGGTTATTATAAGCACCACCATATATACTTGCCCAGTTATTAAATATAGCATCCAGAGAAGCATCAACGCTAGCAGCATCTTCAAGCGATATAGTAGCTGCGTCGAAGCCTAAAATTCTGTGTGCAATCTTATTATCCAGCACAACCGGATCCGCCATAAATAACTGCACTCCATTATCGCTGAAGCTACTTGGTTCTGTCCTGCCGAAAAACCCCATAGAATCAACTGCAAAAACCTCACCATTGATCACAACATTAACATCAATAACGTTTGGCTGTGGGACACCAATATTAACTCTACCTGCGTCAGAAGCGGCATCATACAGACCGTCCGTTTCAATTACACCTCTTATCTGAAGATTATCACCCAGATTAACGCTCGTAATCCCAGTATCCACATATGTAATTTCACTTTGAAGATCAAAGTGATAAAGTGCCGCTTCAGCATCATTTGCTGGCGTAAATGTTAACCCTGTCGCAACCACAGCTGCTGCTGCTGTTGCATGCGCTTTTGATAAACTCATAAAAATTCTCCCCCTTAAGGCGTTCTAACTCAAATAAAAAGTTAATAAAATATTAACAAAATAACAGATGCTCTTATAACCATATGTAAACCAAGATGCAAACACTTTTTTACATCTTTAGGTTACATTTATTCAGGCAAAACCATTTTAACGGCGGCCAGCCACCCCTCATAAAGGGTCTCACGCTGGCCTTCACTCATTTTAGGCTCGTAAATATCAACCGCTTGCCAATCTTTACCAATATCTTCCAAAGATGTGTATAAACCAACATGCAGCCCCGCCAGCGCTGCAGCGCCCCAAGCTGTAGCCTCATGAACTTTAGGCACTTCAACTCGCCGCCCTAGCATATCGGCTAGAAATTGACACATAAAACGATTAGCCACTAAGCCACCATCAATACGCAAAACCTTCGGCGCATAACCACCATCTGCCTCCATCGCGCCTATTAAATCCAACGTTTGATAAGCCTGCGCCTCCAAAGCAGCCCGCGCAATATGCGCTTTCGTACTCTCGCGCCCTAAACCGCAAATCATGCCGCGCGCATTTGGTTCCCAATAAGGTGCCCCCAACCCCGTAAAGGCCGGCACAAAATAAACGCTATTATTATCCTCAACGCTTTCCGCCATCGCCTCACTCTCAGCAGAGTGATCAAACAACCCCAATCCATCGCGCAGCCACTGAATAGCAGCTCCCGCTACAAATATAGACCCCTCAATCGCGTAATCACAGCGATCATCAATCCTATAAGCGATCGTTGTCAAAAGCTTATGCTCAGACGCTTTATAGCGATCACCGATATTCATCAACGCAAAACAACCTGTACCATAGGTAGATTTCACCATCCCCGGGCTATAACACGCTTGCCCAATAAGCGAGGCTTGCTGATCCCCCGCACTCCCTGCGATCAAGAGCTCAGCACCGAGCACGTTTTTATCTGAGCGCCCAAATGCGCAGGCATTATCTTTAACCTCTGGCAACAGCGCTTTCGGTACATTAAATAGCTCTAAAAGCTCATCATCCCAGCGCTGCTCAACAATATTATAAAGCATCGTACGAGACGCATTTGTAATATCACTCACATGACTTTGACCATCTGTCAGCTTCCAAATCAGCCAGCTCTCAACAGTCCCAAATAACAGCTCACCTTTTTCAGCCCTGCCGCGTGCACCTTCTACATAATCAAGAATCCACGCTATTTTTGTCGCGGAAAAATAAGGGTCGAGTAACAAGCCTGTTTTTGCTCGCACTTCATCTTCTGCGCCCTGCTCTTTTAACTGAGCGCAAAAATCCGCCGTGCGCCGATCCTGCCAAACAATTGCATTATAGATCGGCTCACCGCTTTTCTTATCCCATATAACAGTCGTCTCGCGCTGATTGGTAATCCCAATCGCCGCTGGCAATCGCCCAGCCTTTTTAAGCACCGCCTTACAACATGAGAGTGTATCCTCCCATATCGCATTCGCATTTTGCTCAACCCAGCCCTTATGCGGATAAAAAAGCTCTAATTCTTTTTGCTGAACATTTAATATCTCCCCTTTAGAAGAGAATAAAATAGCTCTAGAGCTTGTCGTTCCCTGATCAATCGCAAGTAAAGTTGGCTCCGCCATAGCCCCTACTCCTCTTTATTCGCTTTTTTAACAATATCCGGCCACGCCGCCCGCAAGGCTTCAAATGTCTCATCAAGCATATGCAGTCCTAATTTAGAGCGCCTATAAAGTGCATCCTCTAAATCACGAACAAACTCATAGCGCACCATGTAGGCAAGCTCTGCCTCATAAATATCGCCGCCATAATTACGCCCTAAATCCTTAAGCGATTGTGCTTGCCCCAAGAATCGATCCATACGCGTGCCATAGCTTCGCGCGTAACGATATAATAGCGTTTCAGGAAGCCAAGGATAGACACGGCGTTGCTCCGCCATAAAATTTGATAGCTCACCGCCATCAAACTCGCCGCCCGGAAGTGCTTGCGTATCTGTCCAAGGGTTAACATAGCGGCTATCCAGATGCAGCAGGCTATTCACCGCTTTTTCTGCTAATACGCGATATGTCGTTAATTTACCGCCATAGACTGACAAAAGCGGCAAACGCGCGTCCTTATGCCTATGGAGAACAAAATCCCGACTAACCTTTCGACTTTCCTTACGCCCATCATCAAATAATGGACGCACCCCGCTATAAGTCCACAAAACATCCTTCACACTTATCTCTGTTTTAAAATGAGACGAAAACGCATTACATAGATACTTAATCTCATCATTTGAAATATGCACATCATAAAGATCCCCCTCATAAGCCTCTTCAGTCGTACCGATAAGCGTGTATTTATCTTCATAAGGAATAGCGAATACAATCCGCCCATCCTCTTGCGTAAGAATATAGCTATGATCGCCCTCAAAAGCTTTTGGTATAATCAAATGCGAACCTTTGACATGACGAATAGAGGGCACATTATCCGCATAACCACTCTCGCGCAGAACATCATTAACCCAAGGCCCTGCCGCATTAACAACCATAGAAGCCGAGATTGTTTTCTTCTTTGGCGTTTTACCCACTTGAGCATCACTCTCAAGCGTAACCCGCCATAAATCCTCACCCTCTTCAATTTTTGCACAGCGCGTATGAGTAAGGATTTTCGCACCGCGCTCTTGCGCATCCACAGCATTGAGAAGCACTAAACGCGCATCATCGACCCAGCAATCATAATAAGAAAATCCTTGCTTATAGAGATCCTTCAAACCAGCAAAAATCGTATCATCTTTTTTATAATCAAGCGTCTTAGAACCCTCGACACGCTTTCTACGCGCTAAATGGTCATATAAAAACAACCCCAACTTCATCATCCAGTAAGGTCTCCCCGCAGCTTTACGCTCATACGGCAATATAAAGCGCATAGGACTGATGATGTGCGGCGCCATAGACAAAAGACGCTCTCGCTCCTTGAGAGCTTCTCTCACAAGCTTAAACTCAAAAAACTCTAGATATCTTAAACCGCCGTGAACCAGTTTTGTCGAGGCTGAAGACGTGCCTTGCGCAATATCCTTAGCCTCAACCAGCAAAACAGAAAGACCACGCCCAGCCGCATCCCGCGCTATACCAGCGCCGTTAATACCACCACCAATTACACATAAATCATAAACTTCATCCACCATGACCTAAAGATACACGCTCACCATCACAATGGCAAAGCCCTCAAAGCAAGATTTAAAACACTGTCCACTATGATCTATGCAAGACCTATCTCACGCAGACTTAGTTTTCATCATCGCTTTTTGCATAACGATACGTATCTTTGCCTCTAACTGTTCTGGAGAAAACGGTTTTGCAACATAAGCGCTCACACCCGCCATTTTAGCTTCTTTAACAGAGTCTAAATCACTACGCCCAGTAATCATCAAAAAAGGAAGATTAGGGCTCACCGTACGGATTTGCCTTAATAACTCAACGCCAGTAACGCCCGGCATATTCCAATCACACAGAACCAAGTCTAAATGCTTATCTTGCTCATAAAGTGCATCAAGCTTTTGCAAAGCCTCACGCCCGTCACCAGCTTCATGCAGTTCCGATACTCCCATCTCAGAGAGCATATTACAAATTACAGCGCGCGCTTCTTTCTGATCTTCAACAACCATAATGCTCAACTCACTAATGACTACATATTTCATCTCTACCCCTCCATCACTTCTGGTTGATCTTTCTGCTCATCAGCCACACTGTCATCAGATCGCCACTTAGCAGCCCCTGCAACATCACCTGCCCCTTCATGGTCACCACTAAGAAGCTTATAAATCAGCGTAACTAACGCCTCATAATTTATAGGCTTAGCTAGAAAAAATGCATCATCAGGAAGAGATACCTTTGCAAATGCACCTTTGGCCGGATAACCGCTCATATAAATAATCTCCATATCAGGCCTTAAAGAACGCATCATTTCAGCGAGTTCAATCCCCCCAAGCTCCGGCATCACGCAATCAGTAACCATTAAATCTATTTTACCTTCATGATCATCTTGTATAACAAGAGCCTCATTACCATTACTTGCGCACAGCACATTCATTCCGAGCTTTTCAAGCATCTGCTTAACCAGCGCTAAAAGGTCAGGCTCATCCTCCACCAACAAAACACCATAACCATCAAAACGTATCGTTTCCAAATCATCAAGTGATCCTTTAGAGTTTTTAGACACCTCCTTATCACTTATCGGGATATAAACCTTAAATGTACTGCCTTCCTTTAACTTCGTATCTACATCAATCGTACCACCGAGCTGATTCACCAAGCCATAGACCATCGAAAGCCCAAGCCCAGTACCTTTGCCCCCACCTTTCGTTGTAAAGAAAGGATCAAAAATCCTAGAAAGTACATCTTCAGATATCCCCTCTCCAGTATCCTCGACACTCAAACAAATATACGAACCACCATCACGTTCACTCTTTATAGATCGAGGCACTTCACCCTGATCACAAACACGACTCGTTACTGTAACTGCCCCCCCATCGGGCATAGCATCGCGTGCATTCACAACTAAATTCATCAAAATTTGTGAGATCGCATCTACCTTACATTCGACGGGCACAACCCCATCCGTCAACGTCATCCGAAAAGCATAACGCGCATCCAACAATGGCGCCAAAAGAGCCTTTTGACTTTGCAGCGCATCATTCAGATCAATGACATCATCAACCACAATCTGATGACGGCTAAAGGTCAACATTTGCTGAACAAGATTAGCCCCACGTGTCGAAGCCGCTCTAATCTTATCAATATATCCCAAGCACTCATCCCCATCATCCAATGAAGACGCCGCTATACGCGCATAGCCATCCACAATGGAAAGAATATTATTAAAATCATGAGAAACACCGGCAGCCATCTGCCCTAAAGCTTCTAATTTCTTAGCTTTAGAAATTTCCGCCTCATTAAGCTTGAGCGTTGTAATATCGTTGAAAACACCAATATACAGGCCGCTATTTTCGTCATCTTTATAAACAGGTGTAAGCTCAAGATTATACCAACAAACCGAGCTACTATCGCCACCTTCATTAAAACAAATTTCAAGCTGTGCAGGCTCTTGCTTACGAATAAGAGTGCTTATATCCTTTTCGATATATATGTTTTTCATTAAGGAAAATAAGTCATTAACTTTCTTTCCAACCGCCCACTGACGATCTATTCTAAAAACATTACACAGAGCCTTATTTGCAAAAATCACTTCATGAGCAAGACCATTGACTTGCAAAACAACAATCCCGTTATTTGCCGCTTCTATCGCTTGGTAAAGCTGATAGTTAAATTGCGAAAGATAGAGCAAATAATCTTCCCGCTGTTTTAATTTACTAATATCACTCAAAACAACGGCTGTTCCTTGATTAGGCAGTTTACGCACTTCAGCCAGATAAAAATGCCCCCCCTGCCCATGTATAACCTCTCGGAAATCACCGCGCTCATCATTAATCATACTTATCTCGCGCAAAGTGTTTCGGATACTTTCATCTTCATCGACAGCGTGATCAAAAAGGTAATCCACAAAGCCACCAAGATCTTTCAAACGCCCTAATTGCGATGCAAAGATAGGTAAAATTTCATACACCCGCTCATTGGAAAAAACATAACGATCTCTCTCATCGAAAAAAACCAAGCCATAACCAGCCATTTCCCCAGCTTCTTGGAGCAACCCAAGACGAAGCTTATTCTTTAAATAGCACCCTCGAAGCTTAATAAGCATACCAACAGAGCAAATCAGTAACGCAACAATAGCGAGCTCTAACCAGACCATAAAATCCTCAAAATGATAAATAACGGCACATAAAATTCACAACCTAAGAGTTATAAATAAAAATGCCTTCATAGAGATATTTGCACGTTTATAACTGTAAATATCAAGCTTCTAGACCTTTGACATACCGACGTGTTTACTTGAATATATGGATTTAGATTCGTAATAAAATCGTAAGAATCGATGATTAAAATCACGCAGCTCAAGCTAACCAGGCATCTACCAATACTTGCATTCTGCATAGCGGCATGTCCGAGCGCTAAAGCCAATAATTTTGATACATCTTCAACCCTATTTGGCCAAAATGGTCTTAACACAATTCCAAACGCCCGCATGAGTGAGCAAGGAACGCTTCAATTTGGCGCTTCAACTCTTGATCCATATTTAAATGCCTGGCTAGGCCTACAGCTCACCCCGTCGTTAAACCTAACATTACGCCAAAGCGCTGAAATATCGCATATCGGAAAAGATTCAGAAGATTTATATCCCGGCTTAGATTTAAAACTACGCTTTCTCAAAGAAAACAGAACGCGGCCGGAGCTCTCTATCGGGCTACAATCAGCCTTAGGACATAAAAAAATGGCTGGTGAATATATAGCCTTATCAAAACGCTATAAGAGCTTTGATTTCACAGCAGGCTTAGGCTGGGGGCGCTTTGGCACAGCTAAACATTTTGAAAACCCTCTCGGAAAAATCAATTCGCATTTTAACAAAGACCGTCAAATATCTGGGGACATGCCAAATGAGCCCGTTAATTGGTTTACAGGTGAGCATATCGGCCTTTTCGCAGGAATTGAGTATTTCACCCCCCTAAAAGGATTGTCGCTAAAAGCAGAGTATGGTGCAGATAGATACTCAAGTGAAACCACACTCACAGACTACAAGGCTCCAGCGCCTTGGGCCATTGGTTTTAACTATGCCGCAAGTAATTGGGCCGACATCGCTATAGCCATGCAAGGCACTGACAAGCTTATGGCGCGAATCTCCTTCCAAAACGCGCTCTCCCATATGCGGCAAAAGGATGAAAAAGCAAAACCCGTCACGCCGTTCAGGCCTTACCGCACAGGCTTAGCACTACCTCAAGAAATGGAACTCGCGGCTCATAAAGGCGATATAGAGCTCTACAATTTAGCGATACACAACCAAGCGGCTCACGGCTTTCTAAACCTCAAGCCACCCTCTTCGACACCATATCAACTTGCTGCTGCCTCCACAGCAATAGCCAATCATGCTGGCGATGAAATAGAACAGATTGGAATTACACCAAAAGTGCTTGGCCTTACAGGCTCCACAATCAGCATCTCACGACGTGATCTTGAGATGTTAAGAGCGCGCCGCATAGGAAGCCCTCAAGAAGTTTGGCACAATACAGACTTCTCAAATAATACCGAAAACATTACATCACGCCCCATAAGCCAACCCAAAGTACCAGCCTTCAACTTCCCGTCCCCAGAAATAACCTTAGAAAATAAACTCAGCCTCTCTGAGGAAGATAGCGCGGCTCTTTACCGCACATCCCTTATCATTGAGCAAAAGATCAACGCCCGACAACCTCAAAACGCACCTTTCTTTTTTGGCCTTCTGGATTTCGCAGGCGCTCTCAGAATAAATCTAAAAGACAATCTTGCGCGCATAAACAAATACCGCCCTCAAAGCCCCTTCCCAATTCGTAGTAATGAAGCAGATTTCGCAAAACGCACCTTTGGCCTAGAGCAGAGCTATCTCGCCTACACACAGACATTACGACCAGACTTACATGTCTCACTGATCGGCGGGTATCTAGAGGAAATGTATGCCGGAACAAGTGCCGAGCTTTTATATCGCCCCTTTGCCAAACCATGGGCTATCGGCATAGAAACAACATATGCATTAAAACGCTCCCCCGATAGCGCACTCAACCTCGCACTAAGCGGTGATGCTACCAAAAGCACTTTCTTAAAAGGCTGGTACACCCTAAATGATACGGGCGCTACTATTTCCACAAAAATAGGACGCTATCTCGACACCGATTTTGGAGCGGAGCTTGCGCTGGAAAAGGAATTTCTCAATGGCGCTAAAATGAGAGCTTTCGCCAATATAAGCGACCAAGCCGATTATGATTTATTTGGTGGCACAACCCACAGCTATACAGGCCTAGAACTAAAACTCCCATTAGGAGGATATAAAACCTTCCCCCAAAACACTAATATAGAGCTTATAGCCGCACCTATTGGCCGCAATAAAGCGCAAAGCCTGAACCATCCAATGCCATTATATGAGCTCACCGAAGGGCTTACAAAACAGCATATATCTAAATATTGGCATGAAATAGCAAGACCATAGAAGCAAGAAGCAAGAAACAAAAACCAAGCAACGCACAAAAAAAGCCCCCTTGCGGGGGCTAGTTAGTACCAGATCGGATGAAACTAATCTAAAATTCTTATAGTTTTTTTATTCCCCTTTTTTATACCCTACTTAACCCTGTTAGCGCTGTGCGCTTAATATTATGTATGAGGTCCCTTATGTCTTTGCACTGACCTTATATCTTTAGTATATAAACAAAGTTATGGAAAATCAAGCAATTTATATAAAATTTTAGATAAATTTTTCAGTAGAAAATTTAATATAACAATTTCAACAACTTAGACAAATCATCCGGCATCTCAGATGTAAAAGAAAGCTCTTCATTTGTACGTGGATGTATAAAAGCAATTTCTGTTGCATGTAAAGCCTGCCTCGGAAATTCAAGACAAGCCTTTATAACAGCCTCATCATACCCCGCTTTACCCATAGCAGCTTTAACAGCTGTTGGCTGAGGCCCATAAAGAGGATCACCAATCAGAGCATGCTTAATCGCAGCCATATGCACACGAATTTGATGCGTTCTTCCTGTTTCAAGCTTACATTCTATCGTAGAAAGCGCATCTCTATGATTAGAGCGCACCATATAATGTGTGCGCGCATCGCGGCTAGATTGACCACGAACTGCCATTTTCAATCGATTACGCGCATCACGTCCGATCGGCATATCCACCACCCCTTTCACAGGTGTCGGCACTTTTAAACATAAAGCATGATAAATGCGACTTAACGAACGATCTTCCAATTGCGCAGAAAGCCCCTGATGCGCATCATCATTCTTAGCGGCGACCATCAAACCACTCGTCTCTTTATCAAGCCTATGTACAATCCCAGGCCTAATAACGCCACCAATACCAGACAAGCTATCTCCACAATGATATAAAAGAGCATTAACAAGCGTACCACTCCAATTACCAGCGCCCGGATGCACAACCATGCCTACCGCCTTATTTATAACTAAAAGGTCATCATCCTCATAAACGATATCTAAGGGAATATTCTCTGCAACCGGCTCAGCCTCAGTGGGCTCAGGAATGATATATTCTGCAACCTCCCCCTTCAATACCTTGCGGGATGTATCAGTGCATAGAAGGCCATTTAATTTAACACTCCCTTGCTTTATCAAGTTTTGAACACGTGAACGCGTCAAACCCTCGGCCAAGCTGCCCAGCGCCTTATCAAAACGTAGGCCATTTTGCTCATCCCCCATCACATAACGTGCACTATGTTGTTCTTCACTCATAAATACGACCTATTCTTTCTAAATTATGGCGTGCGATACTGTACAGGCTTACAAGGATCTTCAAACGGATTAACTGACTGCGCCGCAGCCATCCAAGCATCACGGCTAACAACACCCTCCATTTCAAGAGAGGAATCCGCCATAGCCTCCTCAGGACGATACAAAACATCAGACTGCCCAATCATCACGCGCTGCCCTTTATAACCATTAAGCAGCTTATGTCCAGTCACACCTTGCCCATTAAAATATGCTTCAGCATCGATTAACTCACCACGAGGACTAAAAGTAAGAAGCCTTAAATGCGCTATATCAACCTTATATTCCTCATCAGTGCCCACAATGTCCGCATCCACCTCTTTCATTGGCGCACGCTTTTTACCATCAACACTAAAAGGAGCTGCATTTATAAGAAGGCTCCCCACCCCCTCATCATTGA
>NZAJ01000050.1 GCA_002687495.1 Micavibrio sp.
CAAAATGTCCCGTCTATCTGCGGCACACTTTTACTCGCACCGGAAGGCATAAACGGCACGATAGCCGCTCACCCTGCCGAAATGGACAAGATGATCGAGTTTCTTGATGAGAAGCTAGGGGTGCGCACTGCGGAAACAGCATGCGAGCTTAAATTTTCACACGCAACAAAGCAGCCCTTCAATCGCTTTAAAGTCCGTCCGAAAAAAGAGCTTATCACTCTACGCAAGCCTGAAGCCAACCCTCATGAGCGTGTGGGCACATATGTAGAGCCAAAAGACTGGAACGATCTTATTAATGATCCTGACGTTATTTTGGTCGATACACGTAATGATTACGAGACAAAAGTCGGCATATTTGATGGTGCCATCGATCCAGACATGAAAATCTTCACTGAATTTCCTGAATGGGTAGAAAAAAACCTCAACCCAGACAAAGACAAAAAAGTCGCTATGTTCTGTACAGGCGGTATTCGCTGTGAGAAAGCCAGCTCATATATGCTCGCTCATGGTTTTGAAAATGTTTACCACCTCAAAGGCGGCATATTGCAATATCTAGAGGAAATCCCACAAGAAGAGAGCAAATGGAAAGGCGATTGTTTCGTCTTCGACCAGCGCGTAGGTGTCGGCCACGGTTTAAAAGAAGGTGATTGGAGCGTATGCCACGCTTGCCGCGAACCACTTAGCCCTGAAGATCGCCAGCATGAAGATTTTGAAGATGGTATTTCTTGTCACCACTGCAAATCAGGTTTAACGGCTGAGCGTGAAAAAGCTCTACGTGATCGCCAGCGCTTCTATAAAGGCAAATATAGCAGCCGCTAATATATACTTGCATTTTTCATAACTTAAAGATATATTCTCGATCGAGGATAGAAAAGTTATGAGTAAAAAGACAACAACTATATTTAGTGCATCAGCTGAACAGCATCCGCCATGCCACGATATGCAAGTACTCAATATTAACTACAACAATCATTTTCAAGACCATGTACAGGCACTCATTAATTCATATCGTGACGTGAGCAAAGATAATGCAGAAGCTATTGTAAATGAAGCTTTCATATACGCTAGAAACACTCTAAAGAACCGTCCATCAGACATAACTGTAGACCAGTGGATAGATCAGCACATACAAGAGCAACATTATGAATTTAACAAAAAAGCAATACAAAATAACAGCATTATAGAAACCGTAGAATTAAACGGACAAAAAGAAAGCCAACAAAATTTAATAGCATTAATCGAAGAGTTACAGCATTTCGGGATTCCTGATTTTAATATTCAATCGGTTATTACTCAAATAATGAGAGAAACCGTTAGAATCAAAAAAGAAAGAAATATATCAGATGATGATATACAAACTTTAAAAACTATTTTCGAACAAGAACTTGAAAAAATAATACGTCCAAAAGCCGACGTAATAAACATTGGCAACTTCAGACCATAAAAACTAAAAAGCTACTCCCCCTTCACAGCTTTATCTTTTCTTTTACCATGCCTGCGATGCGGCGGTTTATCATCTCCACCGATAACATTCATCATGCGCTTAGCAATTTTCAAACGCTCCTCATATGGCAGCTGCTCGGCGATATCACGCGTCACGGCAACTTTTAAAACGCGCATATTATCTAGGTTCTCCAGCATATCTTTGACAATTTTATCATAAGCGTCACCATCAAACTCTTCAGCCGTTAAAATCTCTAACAGCTCCTTTCTATCCTTGCGCGCCTTTTTGCCTAAAGGCTCCATCTCACGGAAACTCGCTTGTAAATTACGCCCGACAATATTACGTGCTTCTGGGGAGAGGTTTTCCTTTTCTTGCTGCCAAGGATGCTCTTTCCAATCCTTATAAGCCATGCCGCCAATCACACCGATCAATATCACATTGATAATCAATGACAGCGTAAGATAAGCCTTTTTATATTTCACAACCATTTATAAGCTCCCTTCATTCAAAAATTCAGAGGCCACAAAATGATCCTCTATAAGCATGAAACTTGAAATATCTTGCGTCGTCATACTCGGTAATGTCGAAAAATCTTCTCCATATAGCCCCAAAGAAAAGCCTATAACGAGCGCAACCGCCATAACAGCCACTGGATGAGGCACAGCCACCAGATCATTCAAAACTGCACGAATCGAATCAAATACCCCTAGCGCACCACCACGTTGCGATACACGCGCCCCACGGCTCCGAACACCGCTTTCTTGCGGCATTGAGCGCGCAGCCATCATAATACGCTCTTCCATACCTAATGGCTTATGTGGCTCATAGCGACTTTGCAGAATCGTATCCAGATCACGCTCTAAAGAGTTTTTATTCCTATCATCACTCACCATGTTCTGTCCTTTCTAAGCGCTTTCACGCCCTTTATCTTCACTATAATCACTTTTGATCAATTCACTTTTTAATTTGGCTTTAGCCCGCATCAAAAGAGATTCCAAAGCTTTAACACCCACACCAATAATATCTGCCGCCTCTTTATTACTTAAGCCCTCATAAAAACATAAGTTCAAAGCTAAGCGCTGACGCTCTGGCAATGCCTGTATCGCATTCTCTATCGCCACCTGCTCTTGGCTCATCTGTAGCGCATCATCCGCAGGCGTGGTATCAGCCTGCATACGCTCTAACACATCCGGGTTTTTCTGCGGCTTCTTCTTACGCATTTTATCGATCGCTAAATTACTGACCACGCGATAAAACCAAGTGCTAAGCTTCGCCCCCTTGGCTGGATCATAGCTTTGCGGCTTTTGCCACAGCTTCATAAAAGCTTCTTGCACGATATCTTCTGCTTCAACGCGATCAGAGCACATACGGTAAGCGGCAGCATAAGCCATATCACTATAGCGCTCCACCAAAACAGAAAAGGCCCGATGATCCCCATTACAGACACGGAGCATCAGACCTTCATCATTTATGTCACAATCAGCCTGTTCCATAGACATTTTTATGCGCCCTGGCACAGGTGATTGCAATATAAAATTACTATTCTGCATCCGCTGGAGCACCACGTTCTCCATGTTTCTCTTTGCGTTTTTCCTTAAATTTCTCACGCATCTTTTCATGCGCTTTCTTTGCTTCCTCTTTAGTGATCTCACCATCACCATTCAAATCCATCTCAGCGAAACGCTTTGTCGCATGTTCTAGGAACTCGGCCTTAGACACAACACCATCCTTATTTGTGTCATGCATATCAAACATACGCTGCCCAACATCACCGCGCTTACCCTTTTCACCATGCGGGCCATCTGGGCGCTCATGCCTAGGTTTTTCTGAAGCATCCCCATCTTGCGCCAAAACAGGCAGTGCATATAAAGCCGTTGCAAAGGCTGTAAACATCAAAATCTTCTTCATGATTTCTATCCTCATTTAAGTTATGTTATTCATATTACGCAGCGAACATTCAAAACCCTTCGCAAATAATAAAAAGAAATAGCAAAGACTAAAGAACAGGATAGAGAAAGCCTCATGACAGATCAGAGTAACCGCGCCATTTCCATAGAAGAATCCACACATTTCATCATGGATCAAAAACTATGGCTTAAAATCCTCATTGGCATGGCACTAGGCATTATCACAGGGCTTTTACTCTCCCCCACAGAAGGCTACGGCCTATCACTCGGCCTAGACGCTCCACACGCAATCAAAAGCACCGCGCAGTGGCTCTCATTACCAGGCACCATCTTTCTATCGATGATTAAAATGGTGATCATCCCGCTTATTATTTGCTCCATCATACTTGGAATCGCTCAAAGCAATGACATGGGCTTTGTTGGCAAAATAGGCGCAACCCTTATCCCCTATTTCATTTTCACAACAGCCATTTCCATTGCCATAGGCATAACGCTTGCAAATATCATCCAGCCCGGCGCCATGATCGATAGCACAATTGCACAGCAAGCCATCGACGCCTCCATTCAAACCAAAGGCTTACCAACTGAGACTTTCTCAGAGCTTAGCATCCCTGAACGCATCTCAAATCTTATCCCGAGCAACCCCTTTAAATCATCAGTAAATAGTGACATGCTTCAACTTGTCGTCGCCGCAATCATAACCGGCCTCGCCCTCATCGCCATCCCTAGCGCCACAGGAAAGCCCATCAAAGAGCTATGCATTGCCGGCCAAGTTCTCGCTATGAAAATCATCAGTTGGGCAATGCTCATTGCGCCTTATGCTGTCTTTGGCCTTCTGGCAAGTACAACGCTGCAATTTGGCTTCCAAGCCATAGAAAGCGTAGGACTATATGCAGCCACGGTTTTAAGCGGCCTACTCTGCATGATCATCATATATATGCTCATCATTGCCCTCGCAGCCCGCTCAAATCCCTTAACATTTTTAAGCAATATCCGTGAAGTACAACTTCTAGCTTTTTCAACGTCATCTAGCGGCGCAACCATGCCCTTCTCCATTCAAGCTGCAGAAGAAAAACTCAAGCTTCGTCCACAAATCTCACGCTTTATAATCCCCCTAGGTACGACGATTAATATGGATGGCACAGCCCTCTACCAAGGCGTAGCAACGATCTTCCTCACTCAATTTTATAATATCGAGCTCAGCATCACCCAAACCGTCATGCTTGTAATTACAACCATTGGCGCCTCTATCGGCACACCTGGCGTACCTGGCGTTGGCCTCGTCATTCTAGCGACCATCCTCACAACAGTCGGCGTGCCACCAGAAGGAATAGCACTTATTCTTGGGGTAGACCGCATCCTTGATATGTGCCGCACGACTATAAATGTAACAGGCGACCTCGCCGCCGCCAGCGTCCTCAATAAATGGCTTAAATAAAGAAAAAGCCGCCCTATAAAGAGCGGCTATAAACCTTAAGACTAAAAAACGTTTATTGGTCTGCAATATCTAGCACTAAACGGTGCCCATGCACATGATTAGGCGCAAAGCTCTGCGCCATAGTAACCTTGGCATTTTTCTTTAACTCGATCAGCAAGCGTGTGTTCTCACCATCAACCTGCGCACTATAGCTCTTCACCATCGGATCTTTACCAAAGCTACGCTGCGCAGCTGTATCCCAACCAATACCCGGCAGCTCAACAAGCAAGATCTTCTCTGCATTATCGAGATTATAGCTGAATTTTGCAGCATTGCTTAAATCCATAACAAAACGTGTTTTTCCAGGGTGACGTCCAGTACGCACAGCAACAACACGAAGCGGCCCGCCAATTGCTTTCTTGGACACAGCCTTCTGAGGCGCAGCTTTAGGCTCTGCATGGCTTTCCGCCTTAGCCACTTTAGGCTCTTCTTTAGGCGCTGCGATATATGATGTTGCGCCCATCATAGGCTTTAAATTCGGCTTAGGGTCTGGAAGAGCTGCAATTTTAGGCAAAACTTTTTCTAAATCGCTACGTACCGCTTCCATCTCTTTTTCTAGGCGTAATACGCGATAATGTATATCTTCATCAACATGCATACCACGTGCACTCTCTGTATAGCTCTTGCTTTCAGCTAAATTAGTAGGATGAACCTTACCGCGAGTCTCCATATGTTTTTGAATTGGAGAAGGCGCACGCTTTTCTTCAACAAGCTTCCACTCACCTTCTGCTGCGAGTAAATCCTCAGAGCTATTCGCGTTAAATGATGACGAATCCAATGAACAGGCGCCAATAACTAAAACACTTGTTAAAAGCAGGCCGTATAGAGAGCGTATCTTCATGTTCTTCATTTCTGAATCCATTTCATATCTTAGAAGGTGGCTTGAATAAGCATATTGATTAAAAGCGCGCAAGGAAAAACATGCAAGAGCAAGCCCTAGCAAACGCCCCCTTATCCACATATAAACTCATACCCAACCTCGCAAAAATTATTATGAAAAACATATTCATAACTTCTTAAGACCTCTTCTATATGATCAACACAAAGAAAGCGGACAAACGCTGGTTTAAAAATAGAGGGTAACGACCATGACTAAAGAAAACACTTTGATACAGCACCTAATTGGCTCAATCGAAATTGCTTTATTCATGGATAAAGGTGTAAAGCGATTTGAAGTGAAACCGCATTCTTTAGCGCGTTCATTTGCAATTCCGCTTTGCCTCCTACCTTTGAGCCTCATCACCGTTCTTTACGCACATCCATCAGAAAACCTTACAACGGGCTCAATCCAAGCCCTTAGCTTCATTTATGTATTGCGCCTAGCGCTCTATTTAAGCGCATTTATTGGCTTTGTATATTTAATGGCTAAAACCATGGATAAGATGGATGAATTCAAACGCTTTATCATTGCGAATAATTGGATTGGTGTACCAGCAGCACTGCTAACACTAATCCCAGTAAGCTTGTTTTTAGGTGGCTTTTACACATGGGCAGAAATTTACCCCGTTATGATTTTTGCCACACTATACTCATGTGCGTGCACAGGCTTTATGGCCAGCAAAGTCTTACGTATCCCAACCGAGCTTGCGGCCTTTATCGCTATCACTGGCATGATGATTAATTACAATGCATTAGACTTTGTAAAATGGGCGGCCATTGAGACCTTAAGCTTTATCGCCTAGCCCTATCTTATTTAAGATTTTTGGATAACGCTCTAAATTTTTAGATAAAGCCATATGCGCCAAAATCCCGACAATCCATATTGATGTAAGCGCAAGCAGCCCCAAACCTGATGCTGCCCACAGCACACCAAATCCTCCAGCTATAAAAACAAGCGCATAGATAAGTAAGACCGCGCGCCCATCGCTTAAACCCGCTTGTATAAAGTGGTGGTGTAAATGCCCTCGATCCGGAGAAAACGGATGGCGCCCTTCACAGACACGTCTATAAAATTGAGCACATTCATCCCAGAGCGGAATAGCCAAAACCCACGCCACAGCCATCGCCTCAACATGCACACCATCGGCACTGGCAAAACTAATTGAAAACCAGGCAATAACCAGCCCTAAAGACATACTGCCCGCATCCCCCATGAAAATAACGGCCTTCTTACGCCATGGCGCGCGCTTATTATAAAAAAGAAAACCTAGCAAAGCCGCCATCATGATTAAAGCGGAAGCTCCACCGACGCTAAAGCCTGACATCAATTCAGCTGCGACTAACCAGCCAATTATAATAAAACCGACCCCGCCCGCCAAGCCATCCAAACCATCCATAAGATTGATTGCATTAATAAGCAAAACGACAGAAACGATTGAAAAAGGAAGAGCCATAAAACCAAGCTCAAACTCGCCATAGCCGAATAAATCACCTAGCGAATGAAGCTGAATACCACCAAAAATCACAACTAAAAAAGCTGCTAAAAACTGCATACCGAACTTTATATATGGGCGAATATGAAAGCGATCATCAACCGCGCCAGTAATAAGCAAGACAGTTATACCAGCATAAAGCGGCCACATCTTTTCAAGAGGCGCTCCAGATAGAAAATCGCAAATCATAAAACATGGAAATGCAACCAGACCACCAATTAACGGAATTTGCCCCACATGCTGCTTACGCGCATCTGGATGATCAACCAACCCCAACTTCAAAGCCAGAGGCTTTAAAATAGGCACCAAAATCAGCACCATAACAAAGGCGGCAATAATCAAGAATAATAGGTGAGTTGAAAATATTTCATCTAGCATAGCAGCAGCATTCTATACCTAGCGCGCAAAATAAACCAAACGCTTTAGCAACACCATTCACAAAAACTTCCCCCCTACTAAAAGCTTTATTGTGAGAACCTATAAGGCGATAGCGCTTTTACACTCTGCCGACCTAGAGATAAAGGCCGCTTATAAATCATATCTGATAACAGCTCCGCCGCCATCAAACTCGAGATAATGCCATGTGATCCATGCCCCGTTGAGATATATATATTCTTAACCACATGATCTAGCCGCCCGACAATCGGGAAATGATCCTGCACAGTCGTTCGCACCGATGCTCTGTGCCCAACCACCTCTAAATCACGCCCGATAGCTGGCACAAAATGCCCCAGCTTTTCCAAGTTATCGAGATCATCCTGCTCAATAATATCACTATGTGATAACCAGCGCTGGAATGTAGAGCCAACCAAATGTTGCCCCTCATCATTTGCAGGGCTCATATACCCTCCATAACACAGCGCACATTTAAGCTTTTCACTCACATGACTTTGCTGAACAATACTCACCTGCCCCCGCACTTGAGAAAGCGGTAAATCAGGCGCAAACGCCTTCACCCCATAAGCGCACGCCAAAACCACATAATCAAACTCGCGCTGCAAGCTTTCTAAATCCTCGACCTCGTGATTAAGGCGCACTTCAATGCCCTTTAAATATGATCGACAAAGTTTTGCAGGCGACACACTGCCAGAATCAGGCAGATAAAGCGCCCCATATCCCAGCTCCACCCCTGCGACATCACTCGCCTGCTGCGCATTGAGCAAGCGCATATGCTCAGGCTCCCAACGCCAGTTCTCAAGCGTCTGCGCATAACGCTTCTCGCGTTTTTCATCTGTAATCAAATGCAGCGCCCCGCACGGATTCCAATCAATATCAGTAAAGGCCGAAAACATCCGCACAGCAAGAGAATAAGCCGCGACATAATAATCACTCTGCGGCGTTCTTTCTGCTGTAAAGCGCGGGTTATAAAGCCCTACCTGATTGCCCGAAGCAGCACTCGCCACATCTCCAGAAGCCTCGAAAACAATAACTTCCGATCCGAATCGTTTCAAAGCAAAAGCCAGCGAACTGCCTGCCAAACCTGCGCCAATAACCGCAATCCTCATACAATTGCCCCCGTATAGCGCCCTATACTCATGTCGCGCTTTGAGCCAAACCCAGGCACTTTCTTCACTTCAAAGCCATGCGTCCCCAAACCGCGGCGCACGCCACCTGCAGCAGTAAACGTAGCGAATGTTGTGCCATCACGGCTCAATCGCGCCATATGCTCAAACACCACATCACTCCACATATCAGGATTAGTAGAGGGCTTAAACCCATCTAAAAACCATGCATCAACGGCCCCCTCTACTTGCGGGATAGCATCATTCACATCATCAAAAATCAGAATTAAACTCACCTGCTCATCTAAAACAATCTTGTGAAAGCCAGGAATAAGCAGCGGGTACATCTCGACTAGCGGCTCCAAATAACCAGCAAATTCTTCAGACCAACGCTGCAAACTTGCTAAAATTTCCTCACCATCTAAAGGAAATTTCTCAAAAGAAATAAAGTTTAATTTTTGCTCTGGCTGCGCAGTTTCCTTAAACAACTTCCAAGCTGCCAAGAAATTGAGCCCCGTCCCAAAACCAGTCTCAGCAATGACAAAGCGCTCTTTCCCCATCCAGTTTTCAGGCAAGTTATTACCTTTCAAAAACACATAACGCGTTTCCTCCAGCCCATTATCTTCACTGAAATAAACATCATCAAACTGTTTAGACCTTGGCACGCCAAACATTTATCACCATATTACCTTACATATAGAATTGAATTTGTGTATTCTACACCGAGTCTTTTCTTAAAAAAACCCTTTAAAACAAACCAATAGGCGAGTCCATCAATGAGTGAACAAAACCCTCTTCTAACAATCTCCACGCTACCGAACAAAGCACCGGCTTTTGAGCAAATCAAGCCCGAACATTACCTACCAGCTATTGAGAAAGCGATTGAAGAAGCCCGCGCTAATTACAACGCGATCAAAAATAACGAAGAATCACCAAGCTTTGAAAATACGCTTTTAGCGATGGAAAGCGCATCCGAAACACTCGGAACAGTTAGCTCTATTTTTTACAATCAACTCTCTTGTATGGGCGGCGATGATCTACACGCGCTAGTCGAAAAGATCGGCCCACTCTCCGCTAACTTCTCAAGCGATATCATCTTAGATGAAAAACTATTCGCTCGCATCAAAACTGTACACGACCAAATAGACTCA
>NZAJ01000051.1 GCA_002687495.1 Micavibrio sp.
GCTCATCAACAAATGTTCCAATCTCCGCTTCTTCACCACGGTTAAGCTGGCCGATAACTGGCGTACCAGCAATTTCCTCTGCAAAACGCACACAACGTGTACAATTAATACAGCGTGTCATTGTCGTGCTGATAAGCGGGCCTAGCTCCTTATCAGGAACCGCACGCTTATTTTCATGATAACGAGAGCGGTCATAACCATAACCGACAGCTTGATCTTGCAAATCACACTCACCACCCTGGTCACAAATTGGACAATCAAGTGGGTGATTAATGAGCATCATCTCCATAACGCCCTGACGCGCTTTTTTAACTTTAGGAGAATCAGTTTTGACAACCATACCCTCACCACATGCCATTGCACAGCTTGCAACAGGCTTTGGTGGACCACCTTCAACCTCAACCAGACACATGCGACAATTCGCAGGGACTGAGAGTTTGTCATGATAACAAAAGCGTGGAATTTCAACACCTAACTGCTCTGCAGCTTGGAGGATACTTGTCCCTGCTTCGACTTCGACTTCCATGTCATTGATGGTTAATTTAGGCATAATAGATCAACTTTGCTTATTTTCCTGATTAAGGATATTGAATTCTTAAACACTTTTCTATTTAATCTGCGCGAGTTTGAAGATCAACACTTGATTGCAATAGTTTGCAAAAACTTATAGATAAAAGCAAATGAACATTACATATTTGGGATAATACCACTTTATGACACATAGAATTGAAATACTCGCGCATGATGAAGACGGACGCGCAAAGGCTCTGGAACACGCTCTTAAGGGCAAAGGTAAGAACGTAGAGGTTCGTGTTGCCGATGTTTACACATCAGATAATGAAAAAGCAGCCAGCCCTGAATTTGTCATCTCATTAACGAATCCTGTCTCTCAAAAAGCAAACGCAAAACTTGAAGACTTTGATTGGGCACTTGAGATTGGTTTTCTTCCAGGCGTTACAGACAATATCGGTCACACAGCCAGTGAGCTTTTACAACTCGCCGGTGCGAGCAACGATAATGAGTGCTATTCCTCTCGCCTATATTTGTTAAAAGGTGAATTAACAAAGCAAGACATTGAAGAGCTCTCAGAGCAAATCTCAAACAAGCTCATCCAACGCATAAGCATAAAATCAAAGCAAGAATTTGACGCTGATGGAGGAATGGACGTAGTAGTACCGCGCGTTCTTCTTGATAACCTAGGCGCTAAAGCCGACGAAGTTGATCTCAACGTTACTGATTCTGAGTTGGAAGTTATCAGCCAAAAAGGTATCGCAAATGCAGATGGTACGCATCGCGGCCCACTAGGAATGTCCCTACTCTACATGCAAGCTGTGCAAGAACATTTCAAAAAAGAAGGGCGCAATCCTACCGACCTCGAGCTTGAAACAATTGCCCAAACATGGTCAGAACACTGTAAGCACACAATTTTTGCCTCACCAATTGATGACGTCGCAGAAGGCCTATATAAAGGCTACATCAAACGTGCGACAAAAGAAATTCGAGCAAAAAAAGGTGAAAATGATATTTGCGTCTCTGTCTTCTCTGATAATGCAGGCGCAATTATTTTTGATGAAAACTATCTAATTACAGACAAAGTCGAAACGCACAACTCCCCATCAGCACTAGACCCATTCGGCGGCGCTATAACAGGGATTGTTGGCGTTAATCGTGACTGCATAGGCTTTGGTCAAGGTGCAAAACCAATCATTAACCGCTATGGATTTTGTCTAGCAGACCCAAGCACATCTCCAGAATATTACCGAGATAAAGCCTTAACAAATCCAATTCTACCACCCGCTACAATCATGCGCGGCGTTGTTGAAGGTGTTGAGGCTGGTGGTAACCAATCAGGCATTCCAACACCACAAGGTTTCGTCAACTTCGATCCTCGTTTTGTAGGAAAGCCGCTCGTCTTTGTGGGTACAATCGGACTTATCCCACGCCAAATCAAAGGGAAAGATTCCCACGTTAAATGCGCAAATCCTGGCGATGTTATTGTCGTTGCTGGCGGGCGCGTTGGTCGTGATGGTATTCATGGTGCAACTTTTTCTTCAGTCGCTCTAGATGAAGGCTCACCTGCAACAGCTGTTCAAATCGGCGACCCTATTACACAGAAAAAAATGTCAGACGCTATCATCAAAGAAATGCGCGACTCTGGCCTTTACAGCGCGATCACAGATAATGGCGCTGGTGGGCTATCATCTTCTGTAGGCGAAATGGCAGAAGGCTCAGGCGGCTTCCATGTAGAACTCGAAAAAGTGCCACTAAAATACCCAGGTATGGCGCCTTGGGAAATCTGGATTTCCGAAAGCCAAGAGCGCATGACAATGGCTGTTCCTCCTGAAAACGTTAAGCGTGTCATTAAGCACCTAGCTAGCCGCGGCGTTGAGGCCACAGCAATTGGTACTTACACAGATACAGGCCGCGCTCATATCACATGGGATAGTGAAACCATTATGGATATGTCTATGGACTTCCTCCATGATGGAAATCCAGAAACACCATTAACAACGACATTCACACGTGGTGGCGACAAAGAGCCTGAACTTGCCGAACCTGAAAATTATAATGAGACACTCCTACAAATGATGAGCCGTCTTAATATTTGTTCGAAAGAATTCATCTCGACACAATATGATCATAATGTTCAAGGAACAGCTTGCCTTGGCCCGCTTCAGGGGAAAGGCCGCGTTTATGCAGAAACATCCATAACACGCCCTGTCTTTAGCTCACCGAAAGGCGTGGTTCTCTCCCAAGGACTTTTCCCGCGCTATAGTGACATCGATACAGGCGCTATGGCAGCAGCTGGTGTTGACCTCGCAGTTCGTAATGCTATCGCCGCTGGAGCTGATCTTAATCAACTCGCCTTGCTTGATAACTTCTGCTGGTGCTCATCCGATGAAGCTGAGCGCTTAGGCCAACTTAAACGCGCCGTTGAAGCAATTTATGAAATAGCTGTTAAATACGAGACACCATTCATCTCCGGAAAAGACAGTATGTTCAATGACTTCAAAGGATTTGATAAAGACGGAAATGAAGTTAAAATTTCTGCCCCGCCTACACTCCTAGCCTCTTCTATCGGCGTAATCCCGCATGTAGAAAAAGCAATTTCACTTACACCAAAAGCAGTCGGTGATTGTGTATTCCTACTTGGGGAAACAAAAGATGAATTAGGCGCCTCTGAATATTACGACCAGCTAGATATACTTGGTCAAAATGTTCCAGAGACAAACGCTCACGAAAATTTACGTCTCTATAAACTTTATGGACGCGCAAGCCGTGATCAACTCATAGCCTCCGCTTATGCTTTAAACTTTGGCGGCCTTGGTGCAGCACTCGCTAAAAAAGCCATCGCATCACAAATGGGTATGGACATTGATTTAAGCGCGCTCAACCTCAGAGCAGATAAAGCCCTATTCTCAGAAAGCACAGGTCGTATCCTCGTAACCGTGGCACCTCAAAACAAAGAGAAGTTCCTAAAGAACTTCAAAGGCTACGAACATATATATGAGATTGGCTTCATCGCAAAAACAGAAAAACTCAATGTTAAAAATACATTAGACATCGAAGTTAGCAAGCTTGATGAAGCATACAAAGCAACACTCAAAGACTATTAAGAAAAATACAAATATAAAGAGAAATCAATGAATAATACAGCTCCTGCGAAAGCCCTTATACTTGCTGGTTATGGCCTAAATTGTGAAGAAGAAACGCTTCATGCATTTGAGCATGTCGGTCTCCAAGGTGAGATTAGACACCTAAACGATCTCATCGAAAACCCAAAAGAACTTCAAGACGCGCAAGTCCTTGCAATTCCAGGCGGCTTTTCATATGGCGATGACACAGGTTCAGGCAATGCATTTGCACAAAAAATGAAGCTCGCTTTGTGGGATCATTTACAAAAATTCGTTGCACGCGACACGCTCACAATCGGCATCTGTAATGGCTGTCAGATTTTAAGCAACCTAGGCCTTGTCCCTGGCTTTGAAGGTAAGTATGGCGTACGTTCAATTGCAGTCACCCACAATCTCTCTGCGCGCTACCAGTGCCGCTGGATTGATCTAAAAGTTCAAGCACCGTCTCCATGGCTAAACGGTATTGACCGTATGCACATCCCCGTAGCACATGGCGAAGGCCGTTTCATGATGGACGAGGAAACGCTTGAAAAGCTGCAAAATAATAGACAAATCGCCGCAACCTATATCGCGCCAGACGGCACAGCAGCAGACGGTGAATTCCCATATAATCCAAATGGAGCTTATGGCGATATCGCAGGCATTACTGATGATACAGGCCGTGTATTGGCTATTATGCCACACCCAGAACGCGGCATGTTCACATGGCAACGTGATGATTATATGGAGCTTAAAGATAAAGCTCAGCGTGAGGGTCAAACCTTAGAAGAAGATTCTGATGGCATGGCAATTTTCAGCAACGCCGCCAAATATTTTAAGTAGAAATCATCTATCGTGTTGTATGAGATTATTCTTCAAAATAGTCTCATCGCTTGGGAATCTATTTACACGCATATCTTCAAATGTATCTGCAGCCTTTGCATATCGATGCGCTTTAGAACCCGTATATGCTGCGACCCCAACGCCACCAAGCGTAAGAACACCGAACAAAACTGTCAGGCCAATATTCTTATTATTCTCGACCCAAGCCTTTTGCCCTACCGGCTCTAAATCAATCTCCGCGCTTTTATCATGTAAACCATATGCACTCCCTAAAGCCACCAAACCAAAAACGGCACTGTAAATGGTACAGCGCCCCTTTTTAGCAGAGAATTTGTCATGCATATGTTGACGATATTCATTTTGAAGATCACTATTACCATCAAATGGCTTAAGTTTTTTATGAAAGAAACTCATTTCCCCTCCGCAATTAGCAAACCCAATAAATACAGCGGGTTTTCATATTAACGAAAGGACTATACACGAACAATTATAGAAAATACAAGTTATAATTGATAGGGTGTAAAGCTAACTAATAATCTCGGCATAAATCAAATACATCCATATAGGAATATTCGTATTTTTTTAGCCCCATATGAATATGCGAATTAAGCATCTTAAAACGCTTTAGCATTAAGCTCTCATCACAAACACTACCATCACCTAAAAGGTAAACTTGTGAAATCTCTTTATGCCTTGGTCTAAGCCTATATGCAAAAACCTTCAACCCAGAACTAAAATGCTCATTAAGGGTCGTTAAATTTAGATCAATTCCCTCAAGACCTAAAAGCTCAATATTGATAAGAACGCAATCATATTGATTAAAATCTAAATCTTTTAGATCATGAAGATAACAAACATTATCACCATGTAGCTCACTCCCAAGCTTTTGGAAAGCTTCACGCGGCTCATAACTCTCAACAACAAACTTCTTGGAATTATAAAGATAAGCAATAGAACGCCCACCAATATCAAGCACACGCTTATTAGCTTTAAACTTCACGCTATGATCTTTAAAAAGCGCCTCAAAATCATCTTTAAGATCAAAAAAATGTACCGCACTATAATCAGGGATAAGACCATGCGCACCGTACGCATCTAATATAGGTGATAGCTGTTTTGGATAATTCTCAGGCAGAAACATCAACATACTCCTTATCAAAAGAAGGGAATATCACGCGCGAGAAACCAAGATCTTGGTCCATTGGCACAACACCTGTCACAGTATGCTTGTTTGAATATTTCCAAAGAACCAAATCCCCTATTTGCGCAGAGACATCACGCCCTAATAAAAGCTGCTTATCCTGATTATTCTGCAAGAAAAATCCACCATCTTTATAATGTGTACCGTAATCAGAAAGCATCAATGTCATTTGGCATCGCCGTGGATCATAAGCATGATCCCCCATAGAATCCCTACGCGGCTCCTCTAGGAAATCGGCATGAGGAAATACACTCGTATCCGTGCTCAGCGTTCTAGAGAGGCGATATTGCAAAATAAGTGGATCATGCAATTGCGTTCCAAAATGCAATGCCCGCCCCTCAACAAGATTACGCAAGGATTGAGCCTCCAAACATATCGAATGCAACTCCTGATCAACAGGCGCATTCCACATATGCATACAATAGGACAGATCAGGGCTACCAGGTCTGTGATAACAATAATTAGGATGGCCTATGCGCACTTCACTATTGGCAAAGCGATCATGAAATTCATAATCAAAACGCCCACTAGACCAACGACGCGCAATACTCTCAGCTTTCTCAGCATCAATAAAATTCTTAAACACAAAATAACCATCTTGATTATAGATCCGCTTACGCACATCCATAACAAAGCTTTGATTATCTGATTTAGTTTTAGAGTAATAAAACATGCTTTTATTTTACTATAATTGCCTGCGCTGTGGGAAGCTCTAATGGCGTATAGCCCTTTTCCTTGAACCATGGAAGCTCATGCTCCATTTGTGCCCTATGTGTATTCAAACCATAATCATCTAAAATCACAACAGCGCCCTTAGGCATCGAATCCCAAAGAGCATCCAAAACACCAATCTCAGCTTGGTACGAATTCATATCCAAATGCATAAAAGCTACCTGACCAAGTGGCGCCACTTGAGAGAGGCTATGAGGTGCCGCGCCCTTTACAATCTGAACATTTTTATATGATGAAAATCTGTTTTGTACAAAATCATACAAACCGACTTTTTGATGCTCTTCTGGCTCAATAGGAGAACCATCACGTTGTTTCGGGTCCACACCTTCAAACGTATCGAATAAATATACATCACGCTGAGATAAAGCTTCGCCGAAATAATCGACAACACAATTCATTTTAAAACCGCGAAAAGTTCCGAACTCACAAAGCGCACCTTCAACTTTAAGCGCTTTTTCAATAGCCCAGAACAAAACATGTAAGCGCCATGCCATCCCTGGATATGGGCCACCTTTCGCATGTTTGTCTAAAACTGATTGAAACTTCTCATCATCATAAAAAGCCATAGTACGATCTGCAGCGAAAAAATCATCGCCACAATAACTACGCTCATAACAAGAAGATAAATCCTCAATTGCTTGATCGCGCTTTTGTGTTAAATAACGATTTTTAAGCCGAGCAAACATATAGGACCTTTTAAGAATGAGAGTTTAGGCAGCCGCTTTACGGTACTCCATGATACGCTTTTCCATCTCTGGACGGAAATGCTTAATCAAGCCCTGAACAGGCCAAGCCGCTGCATCACCAAGAGCACAGATCGTATGACCTTCTATCTCTTTAGTAACTTCATAAAGCTGGTCAATTTCCTCAACACTCGCATTACCCTGCACCATACGCGTCATTACACGCCATAGCCAGCCAGTCCCTTCACGACAAGGCGTACATTGCCCGCATGATTCATGTTTATAGAAGTAAGACAGACGACAAATTGCATTGATAATATCCGTAGACTTATCCATGACGATAATCCCCGCCGTACCTAAACCAGTACCGACCTCACGAAGAGAATCAAAATCCATATTGATAGTTTCACAAGTTTCTTTCGGCATCAGCGGTGTAGAAGAACCACCAGGAATAACAGCTAAGAGATTATCCCAACCACCACGAACACCACCGCAATGTTTTTCGATAAGCTCTTTAAGAGGAATACCCATCTCTTCTTCCACATTACATGGATTATTCACATGACCAGAAATACAGAACAGCTTTGTCCCTGCATTTTTCTCGTTCAGACCAAGACCAGCAAACCAGCTACCACCTCGACGCAAAATCTCAGGAACACTTGCAATCGTTTCGACATTATTCACAGTCGTCGGACAGCTATAAAGGCCAGCCATAGCGGGGAAAGGCGGCTTATTACGAGGCTGCCCCTTCTTACCTTCAATAGATTCGATAAGTGCAGTTTCCTCACCACAAATATAAGCACCACCACCACGGTGAACAACAATGTCAAAATCCCAACCGGATTTTGCAGCGTTTTTGCCGAGAAGGCCTGCATCATAAGCTTCCGCGATCGCTTTATTCAGCTCAGACGCTTCATTATAAAACTCACCACGAACATAGATATAAGCCGCATGCGCGCCCATAGCAAAACCAGCCAACAAACAGCCCTCAATAAGCTTATGTGGCTCATTACGAAGAATGTCACGGTCCTTACATGTCCCAGGCTCAGACTCATCTGCATTCACAACCAAATAATGTGGACGGCCATCAGATTCTTTAGGCATAAAGCTCCACTTTAACCCCGTAGGGAAGCCAGCACCGCCACGACCACGAAGACCTGAAGATTTCATTTCTTCAATAATCCACTCACGACCCTTTTTGATAAAGCTTGCGGTCTTATCCCAATCACCGCGCTTCTTAGCAGCCTTAAGCCCGAAATCTTCCCAGCCATAAAGGTTTGTATAAATTCTATCTTCATCTCTAAGCATATTTAAACAACTCCCGCCTTCTTAGCTTGCTCCTTCAAGGATGTAGGGCCACTAAGCGCCATAGATGCACGACGACCTTTTTGAGAACCGATCTTCGGCTTCATATCTTCCGCCAATAGATCTAAAACTTCTTTCATGCTCTCTGCTGTAAGGTCTTCATAATAATCATCATTAATCTGAACCATAGGCGCGTTCACACACGCACCAAGACATTCAACTTCCATCAATGAAAACTTACCATCTTCAGTGCTTTCATTCATGCCAATACCAAGATGCTCAGTCGCTGCCTTAACGATCTCATCACTACCGCAGAGCTGACATGGCGTAGTTGTACAAAACTGCACCAAATACTTGCCAACTGGCGCCGTATTATACATGGAGTAAAAAGTCGCAACTTCATAAACTTTAATCGGCGGCATCTCAAGAATTTCAGCAATATGATCCATCGCTGCACGAGGAACCCATCCACCATATGGCGGATCAACCTTTGCACCCTCTTCTGCTGTCTGGCGTTGCACTAGATCAAGCAATGGCATAACAGCCGATTGCTGACGCCCTTCTGGATAGCGACCAATAATCTCACCAACTTTAGGCTGAAAGTCTTTTGAAAATTCAAAACTCTCAGGCTGATAATCTGCGTTTAATTCAAACTTCTTTTTCATCTTAGTTACTTACCTATCAATTTCACCGAACACGATGTCGAGTGAACCAATGATCGAAACAGCATCAGCCAATTGATGGCCTTTACTCATAAAGTCCATAGCCGCCAAGTGCGGGAACCCCGGAGCGCGAATGCGGCAACGATACGGCTTATTAGATCCATCGGAAACCAGATACACACCGAACTCACCTTTCGGCGCTTCCACAGCTGTATAAGTCTCACCTGCAGGCACATGGAAACCTTCAGTATAAAGTTTAAAGTGGTGAATCATCGCCTCCATAGAGCTTTTCATCTCAGCACGTGGCGGTGGACACACCTTATAGTCATTCGTTTTCGCTGGTCCATCAGGCATCTTTTCAATCGCTTGCTTCATAATTTTAAGCGATTCAGTAATCTCAGCTATGCGCACCAAATAACGTGCATAACAATCACCCGTCTTACCTACTGGAATATCGAAATCAAAATCCTCGTAAGAATCATATGGCTGAGACTTACGCAAGTCCCAAGCAACACCTGAGCCACGAAGCATCGGGCCGCTAAAGCCCCAATCAAAAGCATCTTCCTGAGAAACCACACCAATATCAACAGTACGCTGCTTAAAGATACGGTTACCTGTCAAAAGATCATTCAGATCCTTCATGAATGATGGAAGACCTTCACACCATTCATACATATCATCTAAAAGCCCAGCTGGTAAATCCTGTGAAACACCACCAGGGCGGAAGTAGTTAGCATGCAAACGAGCACCACAAACACGCTCGTAAAACTCCATCCCCTTCTCACGCTCTTCAAAGCCCCAAAGTGCAGGCGTCAAAGCCCCAACATCCAAAGCAAAGGTTGTTACATTCAATAGGTGATTAAGCACACGTCCTAACTCAGCAAAAAGCACACGAATATATTGCCCACGCTTAGGCACTTCAACGCCCAAAAGCTTTTCTGTCGCCAGAGCAAAAGCATGCTCTTGGTTCATCGGCGCAACATAATCCAAGCGATCAAAATACGGCAAAGCCTGCGTATATGTCTTATGCTCAATCAGCTTCTCTGTTCCGCGGTGCAAAAGGCCGATATGCGGGTCAGCACGCTCAACAATCTCGCCTTCCATTTCCAAAACCAAACGCAAAACACCATGCGCTGCAGGGTGCTGCGGGCCAAAGTTCATAGTATAAGGCTTGATTTGCGTCTCTTCGCCCATATCCAATGTATCAACATTCTGTGCAGTCATTACGCTTACTTTCCACCTGCTTGTTTAGCATCTTTCCAACCATGCGCCGGGCCATGCTTCAACGCATCTTTTGAAGCTTTTTCATCACCGATAAGCTCATTAGGAATCTGCACACCCGTCATCGCCTCCCAAGGAGACGTATAATCAAAACCACGAAAATCTTGAGTAAGCTGCACAGGTTCATACACCACGCGTTTAAGCTCTTCATCATAACGAAGCTCAACATAACCAGTTAACGGGAAGTCTTTACGCTGCGGGTGACCTTCAAAACCATAATCTGTCAAAATACGGCGCAAATCTGGATTACCGTCAAATAAAACCCCGTACATATCCCATACTTCACGCTCAAACCAACCGGCAGAGCTGTAAATGCCAACAACACTTGGCACAAGTGTTTCTTCACTCGCCTGAACTTTTACACGAATACGATGATTATGGCGCATCGATAAGAGCGTATAAACCACATCAAAACGTCCACCCTCATCTGAAGACATACGCTCAGGATAATCAGCACCTAATACATCAACAAGAACTTGAAAATTGCACTCACGGTCATCGCGCAAAAAATGTAAAATCTCTTTAATAGATTCCGCCTTCGCATTCACCACTAATTCGTCATTAAAGAACTCATAATTATAAACATGAGCCTCTAATTTCTCGACCACATAATCAGCCAAATCTTGTAAAGCATCATTAGGCATTAGCGAACAATCCTTGTATCTTCACGTTGAATTTTCTTCTGCAACTGCAGCAAGCCATAAACAAGCGCTTCTGCAGTTGGCGGGCAACCTGGTACATAAATATCAACCGGCACAATACGATCACAGCCACGCACAACAGAATAGCTATAATGATAGTAGCCGCCGCCATTTGCACAAGAGCCCATAGAAACCACCCAACGTGGCTCAGGCATCTGATCATAAACGCGGCGAAGCGCAGGCGCCATTTTGTTCGTAAGCGTTCCCGCCACAATCATAACATCTGATTGACGCGGTGATGGACGCGGGATCATACCAAAACGGTCCAAGTCATAACGGCTCATATATGAGTGAATCATTTCAACCGCACAACATGCCAAACCAAACGTCATCGGCCACATAGAACCAGTACGCGCCCAATCAAACAAAGCATCCGCAGAGGTCAGCAAGAACCCCTTCTCATCCAATGTCTTGGAAATTGCTGCCGGAACTACATCTTGCTTATTTGCCGGAGGCAAAGGTACCGATGTTTTCAAATCATAGTTCGGCGCTGTAACAACTTTACGATCATGACCCATAATATACTACCTATCCTTTAAGTGGTTTATTCCCACTCAAGACCGCCCTTCTTCCATTCATAAACGAAGCCGACAGTCAAAACACCTAAAAACACCATCATTGACCAAAAGCCAAACAAACCGATTGAGCCAAGCGAAATCGCCCAAGGGAACAAGAAAGCTATCTCAAGGTCAAAGATAATGAATAACAAACATACTAAGTAAAAACGAACATCAAACTTATTACGCGCATCAGAAAAAGCATCAAATCCACATTCATAAGCAGAGAGCTTTTCTGGGTCAGGATTCTGCTTACCAACAAGCAAAGATCCCGCAATCATAACAACCGACAAAATAACAGCCAGCCCCATAAAAAGCAGAATTGGTAAATACTGAATTAGAAAATCTTGCGAAGCCATGATGATCTCACTTTAGAAATATTACTCATACGTTCTATCACCATGAATCCTAAAAGAAAACCGTAAAAAATCAAGAATTCCCAAGAATGCATCATAATTTTTTTATTGAAAGAGCAACCATGCACGTAAAGTAAACCCCAGAAAAGAAAAACGCCGCTCAAAAGAGCAGCGTTCTTATCTTGATTTCAAATGGCGCGAGTGACGAGACTTGAACTCGCGGCCTCCGCCGTGACAGGGCGGCGCTCTAACCAACTGAGCTACACCCGCGCATCCGAAATGTGGGCTTTTTATATCTACATTACCCCTGCGCTGTCAACGCCCTTTTTCACGAAAAAGTGAAAAATTACGCAGCAATTTTATCACCAGCAGAAATAGCTTCTAAATCAAGGGCTTGCGCAACAGCCTCATGAGTAATATCACCGCCCGCTACATTCAAGCCGTTTAAAAAGTGAGGATTTTCCTCTAAAGCTTTCTTCCAACCTTTATCAGCAAGCGCTAATGCATAAGGCAAAACAGAGTGATTCAGCGCCAAGGCCGATGTTAAAGGCACAGCCCCAGGCATATTCGCCACACAATAATGAACAACATTATCAATCATATATGTCGGCTTATCATGAGTCGTAGCACGCGAGGTCTCCGCGCATCCGCCCTGATCTATCGCTATATCGACAAAAACACTCCCCGGAATCATAGTTGATAAATCACCTTTCTTAATCAACCTAGGTGCAGAAGCCCCCGGAATGAGAACCGCCCCTATCACAAGATCAGATTCCCGCAAAGCGCGTTCAACTATATCCGTATTTGAATAAACGATATTTGCAC
>NZAJ01000052.1 GCA_002687495.1 Micavibrio sp.
CCACTATCCAGGAATTCCTGAAAATTGTTTGGAGGTACTATAGTATCAGTAATGATGCTCCAGGTATCCAACTGATGGGTTTTTTCTAGTGCATTTGCAGGAACAGCCGCAACTGGTGGGTTCGCCGGAGTTGTTGTGAAAGAAGTTATTGTTCAAGGTATTAGAAGAGCATCGTTTTCAAGTGAAGCAGGGATGGGGTCTGCTGCAATGGCCCACTCGGCAGCTAAATCTGATCCTATTCAAGAAGGAATCGTTGCTCTACTTGAGCCATTTGTCGATACAATTTGCGTATGTACAATTACTGCTCTTGCTCTTTTGTCTAGTGGAGTTTGGTCTGATGGAGATGTTCAAGGAGTTGATCTAACAGCGAGAGCCTTTGCTAGCGTTATGGGCCCTGCAGGAGAGTGGATTGTTACCATCACAGTAACCATGTTTGCCTTCTCTACTTTGATCTCATGGTCTTATTATGGTGAACAGGGAGTGACATACGTATTCGGTGAGAAAGGGATTCCAGCTTATAGATATATCTTTGTCGGATTTGTCTTCCTAGGTGCTATCGCAAAGCTAAGTGTTGTTTTAAACATCTCGGATGGTGTATACGGACTTCTGGCCATTCCAAATATGATTGCCTGTTTTCTGCTTATGCCGGTGGTAAAAAAGACTTTAGTAGAATATAAGCGAAAGCTTGGCTCTGGTGAAATTAAGCGTATAGACTAATTTCAAGTAGTTAAAAATACATACATCATTGCCTCTCCGCTCTGGAGAGGCTATATATCCGCACATGAATGCTGATTTTCTTTCCCATTATGGATTCGACGTAAGCCCAGAGGCAAAAGAGCGAAATAAAAATACCAAAGTCATCGTCGGTATGAGTGGTGGAGTCGACTCTTCTGTTTGTGCAGCTGTTTGTAAAGCTCAAGGATATGAGACGATTGGTATTTTTATGCGCAATTGGGAAGAGATAGATGAGCATGGGAAATGCACGGCGGAAGATGATTATGCTGATGTTGTGGCCGTTTGTGATCAATTAGAGATTCCCTATTACTCGATAAATCTTTCTGAAAACTACAGGGAAGAGGTGTTTCAAGATTTTATTGAAGAGTACAGACAAGGATATACGCCTAATCCCGATATTCTTTGTAATAAAGAAATAAAATTCAAAGTATTTTTTGAATATGCAAAATCACTAGGTGCAGATTACCTGGCCACGGGTCATTATTGTCAAATCAAATCAGATCCCACTAGTGGAGTCCCTATGCTTGTAAAAGGGAAGGATGCGGGAAAAGATCAAACCTATTTTCTCTACGCCATTAATGGAAAAGTTCTCAATGAAGTTATGTTTCCTATTGGCCACTTAGAAAAAAAGGCAGTGAGAGAAATCGCCGAAACTTTTAGTCTCGCTACGAAAAAGAAAAAAGACTCGACGGGTATTTGCTTTATAGGCGAGAGAGATTTTAAAGAGTTTTTGAATAAATATATCAAGGAATCTAAGGGACAGTTTGTAAATATTGATACGAAAGAAGTCATGGGAGAGCATGATGGTCATTGCTTCTATACTATAGGTCAGCGCAAAGGACTTGGTCTTGGTGGCCCTGGTGGACCTTGGTTTGTAGTGGATAAAGATCGCAGCACAAATACAGTCTACGTTGCAGAGGGTGATGATCACCCAGACTTATATAGAATTGGTCTAGAGGCTCAAGAATTGAATTGGATTAAAAAACCAAATTTTCCATTTGAGTGTCAGGCCAAAATTAGATACCGTCAGCCGGATCAGCCCTGTACTGTTTCAAAAGATAGCGAAGGAAAAATCAAAGTAAAATTTCATAAACCTCAAAGGGCCATGACACTTAGGCAGTCTGTCGTATTTTATCAAGATGAGATTTGTTTGGGTGGAGGAGTCATAACAGATTTCGGACCGACTCTTAATCAGATTTCAGACCTACCAGAGGGAAGGATCGTTTAAGTCTTTTGTTTTCGGCTTTAAATGCGGCTTCATTTCATAGCCAAGGCAATCAGTTCCATTATTAGCTTGTTTCACGATGATTGAAGGAAGCTGCTTAGATTTGACTTGATAAGCTCTACAACCCATTGGCATTCGTGGATCGTGAGTGACAAAGAAATGTTTGCATTTTCTACATTCCGGCTTCATCCCGATATTGTCTCTTATGATAACATTTACTTAAATAGGAATTATTTACCGACCGTGACGAAGTTGGTCATTTAGGTTGATCTTAACTATGTCTAAGTGTATATTAGACAAAATTTAATGGGATGCAATATGAGCGATTCAAAATTAAAGATCGGCTTGATAGCTGATCATCCAAATATAGTCTTTGAGGACGTTCAGAAGTCTCTGCAAGGAAAATTTACGCTTCAAAAAGTAGATGCAGCAAGTGAAGAATATCCCAATTGTGATATTTTTCTTTTTGCTTCTAATAAGCTGGATAAACTTTTAATTACTGGTCTCGCCAAAAAAATAAAAAAGACTACTGAGTTATTAGTCATTTCTTCTCACCATAAAGAGATGGAAGTGGATCCAGAGACGAGGATTTTCTACTATCCATATCAGTACGATATCATCATCAATTTGCCATTGATCGTTAAAACCGTTTTCAGTGCTTCTCAAGTTAAGGCTTAGGCAGCTTCTTTAGGAGTTGGCTTATTATTTTGGCTTCTCTCGCCAGAGCGTTTTTTATAGATGGCCTTAAAGCGTTCACCAAGATCAGGATATTTTGCGATAACCTCAAGGAAATCTTCCTTCTTAAAAGTATACAGGTCGCAATAGGCCTTACTCTTTACATCCGCGTTTCTAATGGTGTCTTCTAAAAGTGCGATTTCTCCAAAGAATTGTCCTTCTTTAAGTTCCGCCACAATTTTCTCTCCAATATTAACCTGAACTTCACCATGGCCGATAATAAACATCTCATCTCCGATATCTCCTTTTTGAATGATGTATTCGTTAGGAGAGTGGAAAGTTTGCTCTAGTCTTTCAGCTATCATTTTAAGACAGGGAGTAGAGCATTGCTTGAAGATATGTACCTCACGGATAAGTTTGATTTTGGTATATACGTTTAATTCATTTTGAAGTGCTTGGGGAAGATCTTTGATCATTTTAAAATCTTGATCAGAAATATTCTTTTTTATGAGGTGATTGTAAAACGAAAATACCTGTCTTTGAAGACTTGCCGGAATATTATAATACTTCATATAAGAATGAAGATTGGCCATTTTCTCTTTTCTCTCTTCTGTGTATTTATCCGCTAACATCATTAGGCGAGAAACCTGACCAATGATAACCCCGTAGACACCGACTCCAACTAGCATGATCACCATAGTGAAAAGTCTTTGGACATTGGTATTAGGAGTAATATCTCCGTATCCTACCGTGGTAAGTGTGGTGACAGTCCAATAAAGGGAGAGGATATAAAAATCGGTATCACTTGCTACTGTCCTAGGATGAATCATCATCCAGCCACAAGCGATCCAATGAATAAGAAGCGCTACTGAGACAGCAATAAGACCTAATTTAAATACCTTTGGGGTAAAATCGAGAAGGTCAAAAATGACTCTCAATCGAAACATTCTCACAACTCTTGCTAGCCTTAGAGCACCTACCAGGTTCACACTCATCTCAAAATCGAATGTGTGGGAGAGCATTGTTGCTATTATCGCAAAAGGGAGTGAGGTGAGCACATCAAAATAAAACCAGCCTGAGAGGTAATAGTCCTTAGGTTCAGCATCTAATTTATCTGGAAAACTTAGTTTTCCTCTCATTTTAAGCACAACATCAGTGGCAAATATAAGGCTAAAAAGACCGTCCCACCATAAATGGTGCTCTTGAATCCCTCGATCTAGTACGAAGGTTAGAGGCGCTTCAACAGCTTCCCACAAGATTACTACGCCCATGAGGGCCAGCCAAATCAAGCTATTGCGGTTTTCTCTATCAAATGGATTATAGTCGTAGACCATGCTTATATCATCCCCATACTGTTATCGGCTAAATAGAGCATAACTTGAGAAAATACTGTCAAAAAATTAGTCTAAGTGCTTAATATTTAGGCATATAAATATTTCACCTGCACTATCTTGAAATGGGGTTTGGAGTTTAGAATATCTAAAGGTTAGGGAGATAACCGAATTTTTAAGGAGCACAGTTTAGCAATGAGTAGCCATGAAAATGTGATCGAAGTAAGCTTTAGCCAGCAAAACACTCTGGCGGAGGAAATCGAGCTTTTATTAGACCTTGATGATCCTCTTGAGGAGCTTTTAAATGAGTTTGACGATCACCAAGATGAAACCAGTATTGATCCCTTTATTGAAATGAACAAATCAGAAAATTTCAAATTAAGCTTTAAAGATACACCGATGCATATGACTGATACTCTTATCAAGCAAATGGGGCAAATCAAAGAAGACATCAATCGTCTTTCCTATTACCTAGATGAAATGAATATTGATCAATAATGCCAAGGAAATTGAGAGAAGTTCTTGTCTCTCTTTTCCACGAAGGCGTCTCTTCCTTCTTGAGCCTCAGGAGTCCCATAAGCAAGACGAGTCGCTTCACCAGCAAATAGCTGTTGGCCCACTAAACCATCATCTAATAAATTAAAACCAAATTTCAACATTCTCATCGCTGTAGGGGATTTAGAGTTTATTTCGCTCGCCCATCTAAGAGCTTCTTTTTCTAAGTCTTTGTGATCAACGACTTTATTAATCATACCCATATCAAAAGCTTCTTGGGCCGAATAATTGAAGCCACAAAAGAAAATTTCTCTCGCTCTTTTCTGTCCACATTGTCTCGCAAGATAAGCAGAACCATATCCTGAATCAAAACTTGCAGCGTCCGGAGCAGTTTGTTTAAAAACAGCATGCTCTTTTGAAGCGATCGTCATATCGCAGACAACATGTAGGGAGTGCCCGCCACCTACCGCCCAACCAGGTACAACCGCTATGACGACTTTAGGCATAAATCTAATCAGTCTTTGTACTTCTAGAATATGAAGACGGCCGAGTTTTGCAGGGTCTACATTTTTATTGTCATCAGTATATTTATAACCATCTTTCCCCCGTATTCTTTGATCGCCGCCAGAGGAGAATGCCCAGCCTCCGTCTTTGGGGGAAGGTCCATTACCGGTAATTAAGACACAGCCAACGTCTGACCATTGCCTAGCATGATCTAGAGCTTGATAAAGTTCATCTACTGTTTGCGGTCTAAAGGCGTTGCGGCACTCCGGGCGATTAAAGGCGACTCTCACACAGCCTTGGTTCTTTGAGCGATGATAGGTTATATCGCTAAATTCAAATCCGGGAACAACTTCCCACTCTTGTTCATCAAATATGTCAGATACTTTTTTCATGAATTACGGATAGCATAAATATCGTAAAATCAGAACTTCTGATTTTGACTTTCTGCAACGTCTAAGAATTATGTTAAAATTAAAGGATGCTAAAAGCCCTATTTATTTCCTCTCAGGAAGATTTACATCTTCTTTCCACTTTGGTTTTAAATCAATCGAGGGAACAATTCTATATTTTCCCTGCAAGATCAGTGTCTGAAAGCATCGACTTAATAGAGGAACAAGGCAGCTTTGATTTAATTTTTCTTGGACATCGAGTGAAAAAAGATAAAGAGCTTAAAGAATTATCCTCTGAAATTATACGCCTTATAAATGAAACCGAAGTAAAGCTAGTGGGAACTAATAGATCATTAAAGGGTAAGGAATGGGCAAATTATTTTTCGGAAATGACACCTTTAATAAGTGTTTTAAATCAAACGATTAAATCTATAGGACAAGAAAATAGGCCATCTGATTTTATAAAAATTCCCACCTTGTCACTCCTTGAGTTTGAGAAAATACCTGCAGATTGCTTTGATAAAAACTCAGAAAAAGTCTGTTCAATAGGTGATGAAGTAGAAGTATCTACGGTGTATGAGCTTAAAGAAACAGGTAATGAAATTCTCTTTTTGCAAACAAATCAAGTAAGAGAGTATTCAGAACAATTGGCAGAGTCCATAGATAAATTAGACAGTGAAGAAATCAAAAACCCTAAAAAAGTTTTTGAAGCTGCAACAGATTACGCCGTCCAATTACTAAAAGAAAGCTCGATTCAAGTAAATGAAGAACACCTTAAAGTCACAACTGAAGCTCGTGATGAAATGGAAAATTTTATCAATCTCTCAAAGGATTCAAAAGGATTACTTAAGGAGCTGATAGAGAAAGAACAGAAATTTTATTACAAACATGTCACGATGACTTCACTGTTGGGATGCTTTATTCTAGACGAGATGATGCTTACAGACCCTTCTATGAAACAGAAGGTCTGTTTGGCTGCCCAATTTCAGAATATATTTTTACATAATGAAAAAGAACTTCTGATAGACTCGAATGACCAATTAGGGCACTTTAAAGGAGATGATAAAAAACGAATTAGTCATCATCCTCTCATGGCAGCAGAGCTTTTACAGAAAAATCCAAATTTTGATTCTGATGTTTTAAAAATTATTAAGGAACAGCACGGAGATAAACGGGGGATTGGCTTTCCTGAAAAAATGCAGTCGAGTCTTAAAATTTCTTTGGTGTTTCAAGTGGCTTCTTTATTCGCACAAACTTTTTTAATTGAAAAAGAAAAGGGTCTGTCTCCACAACCTCTCGATATATTCAATCGTATTTATCAACGTCTCCTGGTGAAGGATCATTCGATTTTAAAGGCATTAAAGTCGGTAATTGCTGGATTGTAAGATGAAGGAGAGAGTCACCTCCCTCCTTCAATTTGACCTTACATATTTGGTAGGATGACTGGATCGATGAATTTCATAGATCTGATCTCTGGGATGATTAAAGCACTCATGTCGTGACAAGAGATATAGCTTGAGTCAACTTCGGTTTCAAAACTTGATCCATTTCTTCCCATCAAAAATCTAAATGTATCAATTTGAGTAATTCTAATGCCACATACAGCTGGGAAAATATTTCTTGGCTTTGAGACCATACATCTTTCTTCTGCTGGGAGAAGCTCTTCTCTGATCACTTGGTTTAAGCTGGTGAATCTTGAGTGAGCTTGTTCTAAAACTCTCATGTCTTGTGGTGTACATTTTTGGTACTCGGCAGTTGTTGCGAAAGCAAAATTAGCTGAGATAGTTGCGATAATTAGAATAAGTGTTTTCATGTTGTTCTCCTAAGGTTTTTATTTTGTATTAAGTTTGTTAATTAAAGTTCAATTGTTTCTAATGCTAATGTTTTTAAAACTTCTTTTAGTTCATAAGCGTGTCTCTTTCCCCAATCTCCGTCAGGTTGAACACTTGTTGATACCCAGCATCCTGAAGGACCAGATATCAATTCCATTTCACCAATGAAATCATCCATGTCCCAATCCCAATTGCGCCTTACGGTGAGGTGATTATTTGAAGCTTCAGGCCCTGGCATCATCGTACAAACGATTTGTTGATAAGTTGTTTTGATTTGGGCATTCGCTAAATTCTTTACCTTATTGAAAAGGATTTCATAAGTGTACTTGTTTAAGTTTTTCGTTACACTTACATCTTCTTTTACTTCACTTGGAAAAAAGATAGGTCCGTGTCCTCTTCCTAAAAAAGACATTGCTTCTATATGCAATTCTTTTGTGTCTTCTAAAGTTGCTTCTACATGAACAACTTCGTTTGTTGCGTAGTCTTGTACGGCAAATCTGTAGTGTGCAATTTCTTTGGCCTGTGCTGCCATCGCGGTAAAAACTAATACTGTTGCTAAAAATTTCATATGTCCTCCTAAGGTCAAAAGTTGAGTGAAATATACGG